>QMZJ01000031.1 GCA_003663115.1 Candidatus Altarchaeales archaeon
GTTTTATAATCCGCCTACGTTCTTTAATCGATAGGTTGCTCATTCTATCCACCTGAAACACATTACTATTGTACCAATTTAAAGGTGTTAGGTATGTGGGTGGATAGAACAATATAAATATTTTACCGTATGAGATCCCGAGAATCTCCCGGTTGAATGGTTTCGTTTCTTCGTGAAGCTTCATCGAGGCATCATCTGTTTAAACACTGCTCAGCGTGGTAATCCCCTCCGGGATGACCAGCACCTTCGCATTTTTTCCCGTAATTTCAAACGCCTCTTTCAATGCCTCGTCTGGCGTTTCACTATACCTCAATCTGAATGTTTCCTCTACCTCCTCCCTCGGCATCTCCGAAACGAGAAATATATTGGCCCTTTCCAGTGCCTTTAGATGATAGTAGGCTTTATGTCCACCGATTATAAATTCTCTCTTAAGCTCCTTTTGCATCTCCTCTTTTGTTTTGAATTTCTTCATCCATCTGTGATAGTTCCGATGTCCTATGCCATTTCCCACCCCCTCCCTGCATTCTGCCACGAGGATAATTGCCCCATTGTCTTTAACGACATTCAATCCGAGATGCAGGGCCTTGTATGCCTGATACAGGTCTATATCGTGGGGTGAGCCATTTGCAGATGTAACTACTATGTCCGCCTTTGCTTTTGCATGTACCTTATAGATCCTATCTACGAGTGCCGCCCCGTTCCTCAGAACCGAATCGAAATCCCCGGAAAACGCCCCCACTATTCCGTCTTCGGTCTGAACCACATTGATGGTGAAATCAACCCCCGCAAGCCTTGCCGCCTCCGTCATGTTTTCATACATCGGATTCCCGTCCAGGACCCCTGGTTTGGAATTTGGATGGAAGAAATTTCTCTTGTAATTTTGCTGAATTGTAGAATAACTGCACACCCCCGGGAGTATACTTTTTCTACCACCTCCATAGCCAGCAAAGTAGTGAATCTCCACATCTCCCGTTAGAATTTTCACATCTGCCTCGTGAAAGGCCCTCTTGACGCTTACCTCTGTTCCCCTTGATGTGGTTCCTATATAAACGAAGTCACTTCCCCTGCAGTCATTACTTATGTAACTAATTCTGGATGCGACTTCCTTTCCCAGTAGAATTTCGGCCTCTTCTTCCTTTACCGAGCGGTGGCTCCCCGTGGCAAAGATTATCAGAATATCCTCGTCCTTTATGCCAGAGGAGTATAACTCCTCCAGCAGTGGAGGTAGAATCCTGTCAGTTGGACACGGCCGCGTATGGTCATCAACAACTATAACAACCTTGTCTTTCTTCTTCTTTTTCCTTATAATCTCTCCAATCCTCCCGGTACCCACTGGATTCCGAAGCGCCTCCCTGATTATCTCCTCGGGTTTTTTCTCTGGCTCAAATTTTCTTGGCCTGAGAACACCCAAAAGGTTCTTCTCCGGAACATCAATAAACAATTCCCCTTTTCCGTATGGCAGTGATATTTTCATTTTATCCCTCACTAAAAAACATAGACTAAAGCGGCAAGAACGCAACCGAATTTCCCCTCTGGAATGGATAGAGATTCCGTTACGATCTTAATCTTCCCCAGTTTTATCCTTCTCACTCTTGCCATCTCATGGAGTTTTCTCTGGATTCCCATCCTCACCTCCTCCTCAGTTTCATTATTATCTTCTGCCACAATACCAAATTCCTTGTTTGAGAGAGCATATCCAACTCCGGCAGAGATCCTGCCAGATGTGCCCTGTACCCTGGAGAGGACAGTAAATGTTATCGTCCCCGGCTCTATCGGAATTGGCTCTATCTCTTCCGCACCCTCCGGGAGAATGGAAGAAACGGGAACGATATTACACTGTCCTATTCCAGAATCCACCAAGGCGATATCGAATGCGTTCATGAGGGAAATTTCACTGATTCCCTTTCCAGAGGTTAGAAAGAATTTCTCTGGCAGATGATTCATTTTATCGTTTTTTATTTTTATCTACCGATATATAGTTATTTTGAATTAGATCGATTAAAATGGAAATTTCAGAGGAGATCGAGCTTAGGGGGCACATCATCGATTCTATGATCCTCCCGAGGGTTTTGGACACCATAATGGATATGGGTGGGGATTTCGAGATCCTTCGATTGGATGTGGGTAAAACGAAGGTGGATGAGAGTTATTGCAGAATTCGAGTTAAGGGCTCGCCCGAATTATTTGATGAGCTTGAAAGGCTGGGGGCATTACTCCCCCGAAAGGATGTAAAAACCGTTCCGGCACCAGGAGACAAGGTATTGCCGGATAACTTCTATGGAACTACGCATCACCCAACCTATGTCTATCTCAATGGAGACTGGAGGAGGGTCGAAAACCTGGAGATGGACTGCGTGATAGTCATTGAGGGAGATAGAGCGATATGTAAGCGTCAGGGTTTGGTCAGGAAGGGAGATTTAGTTGTCGTCGGTTTAGATGGAATTAAAGTAGAAACTCCCCAAAGATCGAGAGAACCCCAGGACATCTTTGGTTTCATGTCCAGCGAGGTATCGCCCGAAAAACCACTAATCTCTTACATCAAGGGCCTAGCTAGGGAGATGAAGAAACTCAGGGATGAGAAGGGATTCATCATTCACGTTGTTGGAACGGCAATGGCACATACCGGGGCAGATAAAGCTCTGATAGATTTAATTAGAATGGGTTATGTGCAGGCCATTTTCACCGGAAATGGTTTCGCCGTGATGGATATCGAAAAACAGCTCTTCGGAACGACCCTGGGTATGGATGAAAAAACGGGAAGAGTTCTGAAAAGAGGTTATAAAAATCATTTAGTAGCAATAAACGAGGTACATAAGGCGGGAAGCATCAAGAAAGCGGTTGATAAAGGGATACTCAAGGGGGGAGTAATGTACGAATGTGTTAAGCATAAGATACCCGTTGTAATTGGCGGCTCAATCAGAGACGATGGCCCCCTGCCGGATACCATAACAGATGTTATGAAGGCTCAGGATGAGATGAGAAGATATGTCCAGAAGGCAGATATGTGCATGATCTATGCCTCAATGCTCCACGGCATTGCTACAGGGAATATGTTACCATCAAGGGTAAAAACAGTCATAATTGATATAAATCCCTACGTCGTGACGAGGCTTCAGGACAGGGGAACTACCCAGGCCCTGGGTATGGTGACTGATCCAGCCGTTCTGTTGCCGCAACTGGTCGAGGAACTGAAAAGGTTGGAATAGATTCATACCATCTCATCCAATGCGGCAACTGCCTCCGGGTTTGCGAGTGTGGATATGTCTCCGATCGGCTCCCCCTTTATCTTTGCCTTTATAATTCTCCGCATTATCTTTCCACTTCTCGTCTTCGGGAGGTCTTTAACGAAACCTATCATCGATGGCTTTGCGATGGGTCCTATCTCCCTGCCCACATGATTTCTCAGTTCATCCTTTAGATCGGGGGATGGATTAACATCACTTCTTAGGATTACGAGAGCCGCTATTACCTCTCCCCTTACCGGATCGGGTTTTCCAACGACTGCGGCTTCTGCAACCTTTGGGTGGCTGACCAGGGCAGATTCAACCTCTGCGCTACCTATCCTGTGTCCCGCAACATTGAGGACATCATCTTCCCTTCCCTGTAACCAGAAGTAGCCGTCCTCATCTTTTCTCGCTACATCGCCAGTCAGATAAACCCCCGGGAATGTACTCCAGTACTGTCTCACGTATCTCTCCGGGTCCTTATAGAGGGTCCTGAGCATTGCCGGCCAGGGTGTTTTTATTACTAAGTGACCACCCCTCCCGGTAATGGGTTCTCCATCATCATTCAGGACATCTGCCTCAAAGCTCGGGAATGGTTTTGTTGCAGAGCCAGGTTTTAATGGAGTGATCGGCAGAGGAGTAAGTATAAAACTCCCCGTCTCCGTCTGCCACCACGTATCCATTATCGGACACCTCTCCCTTCCAATCTTCTTATAGTACCATACCCATGCCTCGGGATTTATTGGCTCACCCACACTTCCCAGCAATCTCAAAGAACTTAAGTCATGTCTCTTGGGCCATTTGTCGCCATATTTCATGAACATCCTGATCATTGTCGGCGCAGTATAGAAAACAGTTACCCCGTGTCTTCCCACCATGTCCCATATCCTGTCCGGTTTTGGATAATCTGGTGCCCCTTCATACATTATAGATGTTGCACCCAGCATTAATGGCGCATAGACTATATACGAATGCCCGGTAACCCAACCGATATCCGCGGCGCACCACCACCGGTCGTCATCCTTGAGGTCGAAGACGTATTTGAGTGTTGCGTGGGTTCCAACAGCATAACCCCCGTGCACGTGAACAACACCCTTCGGCTTCCCCGTTGTTCCAGATGTGTACAGGATGAAGAGCATATCCTCGGAATCCATTATCTCCGTATCGCAGACAACGCTCTGTCCCTCTATGAGCTCATCCCACCAGATATCTCTGTCCTCATCCATCTCAATATCATTCCCGGCACGTCTAACAACGATTAAATGCTCGACCGATGGGGCATCCTTTAAAGCTTCATCTGCACTTTCTTTTAGAGGGATGACCTTACCCCTCCTATAAAAACCGTCCACGGTAATGGCAATCTTTGCCCCGGCATCATTTACCCTCTGTCTAAAGGCCCTTGCACTGAACCCAGAGAAAACTACAGAGTGTATTGCTCCGATCTTTGCACAGGCTAACATCGCTATCGGCAACTCCGGGATCATCGGTAGATAGATACTAACCTTGTCGCCTTTCTTTACACCCAGACTTTTCAGGGCGTTGGCAAATTTGTTTACCTCTCGGTACAAAGAGTAATACGTTATCTTTCTTATATCTCCGGGTTCGCCCTCCCATATATAAGCGACCTTGTTCTTTCTCCACGTCTTCATATGCCTGTCCAGTGCATTATGCACGATGTTAAACTTCCCCCCAATAAACCACTTCGCGTGGGGCGGATTCCATTCAAGAACATTATTCCATGGTTCGAACCATTCCAGCTCCCTCCCCATCTCACCCCAGAACCAGTTTTGATCCCTCGCTCTCTCAAGCAATTCATCATAGGTATTGATCCCCCTATCATTCATCCATCTCTTGATGTTACTGTTATTTACGACATCGTCAGAAGGGTCGAATATTCTTTTCTCCTTCAGCAAAGCCTCTAATTCCTTTGTCATCAATTCCACCTCATATAATTACAGACAATAAAATATTATGTTTAGATATAAATATTTTCGGTTTTTGCCCCTTTCTCAATACCCTCGTTATGACTTCACTCACACCCTTTTACTTTTTAGTTGAGATCCTGGGGTTTTCTGAATTTCTGTGAATCTCGTCCGTCGAAGCTCCTCCGGGCTCAGCCAATAACACACCAGATCGTCTGAAATGCTATTTAAAATACTATTTAGAAAAAGTCATTAGATACAAAATAGGAATAATGTTTATATATGAGCTCGCTATAAATACTTTACTGAAACTCGGAAAAAATGAGCATCATCAAGGCATGTATTAGGTGCCTCAGCAAGAATGTCAAGAGACATCTCCATCACGATAAAGTGGAGTTTAATTATTTTCCCCTCGTTATGGATTGGGTCTGCGAGGATTGCGGTTATAGGGGAATTCCCATCGTATTCTGTAGTGAAGAGGACTATGAGAGATTTATCTCGATCGCTGAATCTCATAAAAGTGATAGAGACAGGGAAGAGTAACCAGAGTAGTCGGGGTAAGCAGAGATGGAAGGATCCCGGGGTTAAAAGAGGGGATGACTGGTAAAGAGGTCTTAGATCCCCTCTCTACCTTATCCGGATATCCTTCAGGACGGGAAACCCCTTTCTGATCTCTTTAACCATCTTCCTATCAATCCTGCACCGGAGTATCTCCTCTCCCTCATCACCGAGTGTGAGTACTTCCCCCCAGGGGTCAACGGCTATGGACCTCCCGAAATATTCACTTACTGTGTCTCTGCCAACCCTGTTACATGCGATAACAAAGAACTGGTTCTCTATCGCCCTCGCTTTAATTAGGGGGTCCCAGTGCTTCTTCCTGAGCGTTGGAAAATTTGCACAGATTAATACGATATCTGCGTTACTCTCCATAAATTTCCTAAATAATTCGGGAAACCTGAGGTCATAGCAGGTTGCCAACGCGATTCTTCCAAATTCTGTTCCTATCACGGAGATATCATCTCCAGCGGAGAAGTAGTGCTTCTCCCGATCAAAGAGGTGGATCTTCCTGTATTTTCCGATAACGCCGGTGTTATCTATTAGAACAAACGTATTATAGAGCCATCTGTTGCTGTCTTCTACGATAGAACCGGCAACTATCCTTTTTCCACAGATATCGGATATTCTCTCTACCGTTCTCCCATTTAGTGGTTCGGCCAGGTCAGCCAGGTTATTGAAATCAAAACCGGTCGTGAATAACTCCGGGAATAATATGAGATCTGCCTTTGAGTCTTCAATTATTCCAATAGCCTTATCCAGATTAGCCTCTTTGTTTCCCAGTTCTATGTCTATCTGTGCAAGTTCTACGAGCATTTTTAATCAATCTCTTTTCTAACCGCCTCTGTTGTGGGTTCAATTACGGTTGGTTTATTCGCAAATCTTGGAGAAATTTTCTTCAATTTTGACAGATGGTAGTTAATCGTTGCATCCGGATCCTTCAGGATGTTGCCGGTGATTATACATGCTACTCTCTCATTTTTATCTATCACCCCAGATTCCCTCAATTTCTTTGCCCCGGCTACAGAGGCCGCCGATGCTGGCTCGCAGCCTATTCCAGAGCCATCTATTACTGCCTTTGAATCCATGATCTCCTGATCCGTAACCTCCTCAACCAGACCATTGGTTAGTTTTATCGTCCTCAATGCCTTTTTCCAGCTTACGGGGTTGCCTATCTTTATGGCGGTCGCTATCGTCTCTGGGTTCTCTACCGCCTCTAACCTGGGGAGATTCTCCTTCCACGTCTTGTAGAAGGGATCCGCGCCGGATGCCTGTATTGATGCAATTCTTGGAATTTCATCTATCAGTTCCAACTCCCCCAGCTCATGAAATGCCTTACCAAAAGCGGATGTATTGCCCAGATTACCCGCCGGAACGATAACCCAATCTGGTGGCTCCCAGTCAAATTGTTGAATCAACTCAAAGATTATACTCTTCTGTCCCTCGATCCTCCAGGGGTTGATCGAATTAAGTAGGTACATCTTTAATTCGTGTGAAGATTCCTGCACGAGAGACATCGCATCATCGAAGTTTCCTTTAATCTGCAGGACCCTAGCACCATAAGCCATTGCCTGTGAGAGCTTGCCAAAGGCAATCATCCCCTCTGGAATAAAAACAACAGATTTCATTCCCGCGAGAGAGGCATATGAAGCTAAAGAAGATGCCGTATTTCCCGTAGATGCACAGGCAACAACCTTCATCCGGAGCCTCTTTGCCTCGGAGATTCCGGATGTCATTCCCCGGTCCTTAAATGAGCCCGTGGGATTTTCGCCCTCGTGTTTGAGGAAGAGATTCTTTATCCCGGTATACTGCTCAACTTTCTCATGACGGTATAGATTTGTGTTACCCTCAGGTCTCGAAACTATATCTTTATCCGGGATGAGGGGGTTAATGAGTTCGCGAAAACGCCATACTCCGCTCCTGTACGGGAATCTCCTCGAGCCCAGTCTCGAGTTAAATAATTTCCTGGATACCCTCTCTCTGAGAGAATCGAGATCAAGGATAACATCCAACAGGCCTCCGCACTCACATCTATTGGTAGTTCCTTCCCCTACCGATCTGCCGCATTCAATACACTTAAGTTCAATTTCCATTTTTGTTATTATTTATCATCAGAATAATATAATATCATGGAGGATAAAATCAGGGCATTATTCTTTGACATCGACGACACCCTGTATGACAGTACCCTGCAGGCAAATCTGGCGAGAGAGAGTGCAATAAAGGCGATGATAGAGGCCGGCTTGGATGTAAATGAGGAAAAAGCCATGAGCTCGTTACGGGAAATTGTGAGGAAATTCGGTTCTAATTATTCCTATCATTTCGATGAGCTCCTTAAGAAATTTGGTTATGATCCCAATCCAAGGATAGTTGCGGCTGGTGTCGTCGCCTATCACACAACTAAAATAGCCTATCTGGTCCCCTTTCCAGATACAATTCCCACCCTCCTCAGGTTAAGAGATTTGGGTTACAGGCTGGGAATCATAACCGATGGAATCTCTGTAAAGCAGTGGGAAAAACTAATAAGGCTGGGCCTGCAGCATTTTTTCCATTCAGTTACTATCTCCAGTGATGTCGGGAGGGAAAAACCAGATCCAGAGATCTTTAAAATTGCCATTAAAAACGCCGGGTGTAAACCAAAGGAAGCGATCATGGTTGGGGATAGACCTGATAGAGATATATCGGGAGCCAATAAAGTGGGGATGGTGACCGTTCAGATCGCGAAGGGAAAGTACAGATGGGTGAAACCGAGAGATGAATCTGAGAAACCAGACTATACCATATCCACTCTGGCAGATATCCTGGATATATTAAAAAGAACTTAGTGCAAACTCCCATTCCCACCCTCCGGTTTTTATTCCCAGAAACAGATAATTATGTGTAGCTGAACACTTTATTTAATATGGACGTATTAATAATTGCCGGGAGTAGATCCGATCTGAGGGTCGTTGAGAAGGCCGAGAAGGTTTTAAGAGAAAACAAGATCTCACACAGTGTAGAGTATTGCTCCTTCCACAGGGAGCCGAAAAGGCTCGAAGAACTGGTAAAAAATTCGGATGCCAAGGTCTTTATCTGTATTGCCGGTCTATCCGCTGCATTGCCCGGAGCTGTTGCTTCATATACAGAGAAACCGGTTATCGGCGTTCCCGTTTCAGCAAAGCTCTCTGGTTTAGACGCATTATTAAGCATTGTGGAGATGCCCGAGGGCGTTCCGGTTGCCTGCGTCGGGATCGACAACGGGGCGAATGCGGCATATCTCGCGATGAGAATTCTGGCTCATCATTAACGGTGTCCTCAATGAGCAATTTACCGGTAATTTTACTGGTCATTCTGGGTTACTTGTTAAAAAGATTGAATATTGTTCGGAGGGAATTTGCTGATTCTATGATCAGACTGGTATTCTACGTCTTTCTGCCTGCCACTTTATTCTACTCTCTAATACAATTAGAGCTAAAAACCGGGCTATTGCTCCTGCCATTGGCCGGGATTTTTGTTGCCTCATCCTGCTATGCAGCTGCTTATCTGATTAGGAATCCCCTCCGGATGGAAAAAAAGACAGAGGGATCCTTCCTTATTACCTCCGGTATGATGAATCAGGGCCTGTTTATGTATCCATTCTTTCTCACGTATCTGGGCACCAACGGTTTAAGCTATGTTGCCTTTTACGATATTGGACAGGCATTTCTGGGCCTAACCCTGGGGTATTATATCGCAATCAGATATGGCAATAGACCCGCTAAAGCTGAGAATGTTCTGAGGAACATGTTGGGCTTCCCATCCCTGTGGGCATTCTCGTTCGCCCTGCTGGTAAATTATCTTGGATTCTATTCATCGATTGGGACAATAATCCCATTGATGGAGGTCCTACATAATTGCACCACACCCCTGATCATGCTCTCCCTTGGGATATTCCTTGAACCGAGAATTAGAAAACCTGATGCAATGTTGGGCGTAATATTTATCAGATTTGTGTTTGCCATGGGAATTGCAATTCTCTTTTCTCTCCTCTTTAATCTCAACGAGCTGGAGAGAATAACGGTTTTGGTCGCATCTACGGCGCCTCCCGCCATGTTAACCCTGGTTTATGCCGTCGAGGAGAAACTCGATGTGGACTTTACCTCCAAATTGCTGTCAATCTGTATCTGTATCGGCTTGATCTATACACCCTTATTGTTTGCACTGCTCTGACCCGGGTCGAGACATGGTTGATCATACATTAGTATAATTTCATGTATTTATAAAGAATAATGTTCAATAATTATGTATATTCATATTCCCATATCTCCTCCTGTGAGTCTAACCGCTTACGAGGGGAGAGGCGGGGGTGGTTGACGATGTTTTACCTCCATAAAAAACACAGGCTACATCGAAGTAATTCCTCGGTTATCCATGACTGCAGGTCTGATTCTAAATTCCTTGCGCCCTCTACGGAGTTTAGGTCTACCACCCCCGCTTCATACAAAAGAATACCCGGGTGGTTGATGAGATGAAGAACAAAATTGTTGTTTTATATATGCTATCATTATTGCTAATTCCGATAGCAACAGCGGATGAACTGGGATATGATAATGGAAGCTTCTTTGGCGGACTCCTGATCAATGATCATTACAGTGGCAGGGTCAGATTCACATCAACTATAGATGGAGAGCTCAGCCAGGTAAAGCTACACTGGTACAATCAGTCGTATTGTTGCGGTTCTGACTCTAAATTTTTCATTCTGGTTAATAATTCGAGATATACTGTTACAACAGAGGATTACCCGGTTGATTGTAGTGGTTGGCAATTTATACCTATCTCCAACTTCCCCGTGTATGAGGGCGAAGACTTCTATGTAGAGGTTCATTCATCTGAGGGGGATATGTGTCTATCGATGGCAAAAGATGATCCCTCTGTAAACAGATCGGAGCAATACGGTTACTTTAACAGCTGGACATTAGTTGATGAAGTTCTAAACGCTCAGAATTGGTCTACTTGCGAGCTCGCAATCAGAGCAATCGTAACAGAAACGACTTCCACCACCACAACTACAACATCCACAACAACTACAACCACTATCCCTTCTACGACCTCCACGACGATTCCAGAGGAGACCACTACAACAACACAACCAACGACGACAACTACAAGACCTTCATA
>QMZJ01000032.1 GCA_003663115.1 Candidatus Altarchaeales archaeon
CTGTTATCCTGACTATTAACAAAGCCGTGGCCTCTCTCCCTTTCCTTCGCCCCTGTCCCGGAACGATGGATTTATTTATTATCAATCGTATTATATGTTGTGGCGGTGTCATATGAGTTGTTATCTATCCGCCACTTCATGCTTTTCGGTGTGCGGGGATTTGCACACCCCTCAATATATAGTACAATGAAGAATAAGAAGGGGCAAACGGCTCTGGAATTTTTGCTCACATATGGATGGGCAATACTCCTAATAACCGTAGTTGCCATCTTAATGTGGCAATGGGGGCTTTTCAATCCGGGTGGTCAGATACAGCCGGGTTCTTCGGGATTCTGGGGTGTCGTACCATATGAGGATTTCAGGTATACGGAAAATGGCACGTTAACAATTCCTATAAGTAACGGAGTGGGAGGCGAGGTAACCATTCTGGAGATTAATGTAACTGTAACGGGATATAAGCATCAAGCCACTAACCCCGGCATCACCATATCTCCTGGAAGGATAGAACTTTGGGAGGTTGACCTAAGCCCACATGTAACTCCTCTGCCCGCAAAATCCGGCTACAACATATTTGTATCCATAGCCTATAATGATAGCAGAACTGGGGAGGAGTATATAAGCTCCGGATGGATCTGGGGGAATGTCGAGGAATAATCCTATCTTATAATGTCGGATATAATGCTACCTACCCTTATTGGGGATAGCTCATGAGCCAGTCTGCTTGCTTCCTTCAATCTACTTTTCGTTGATGAATATATTGTAAATAACGGATCACCAATATCTATCGAATCTCCGGTCTTCACATGGAGATAGAGCCCCGCGGATTTCATTCTTGGCGCTCCAGATGCCCTTGCAATGGTAGATATCAATTTATTGTCAATATATCTCACCATCCCCTTGTGTTCTGACGTAATTATCACTTTTTTCTTGGATATCTCTATATCCTCTGGTTTTACATCCGGATCTCCACCCTGGGCCTCTATTATCTCCATCATCTTCTCTTTTGCTTTTCCGGATCTTAGGATATGTTCGGCAATACCTCTACCCTTACCCCTCACTACCTTACCGGATAACTCTAACAATGTCCCTGCGAGATCCAGCGATTTGTCTATTAGATCAATTGGGCCCTTATTATCCAATGCCGAGAGTACATCCCTCGCCTCCAATGCTGGACCAATTCCAGAACCAATGGGTGAGCTTCCGTCTGTTATCAGGCATTCAACGGAAATATTAAGCCTCCTGCCGAGTTCAATAAATTTATGAGCAAGATTATTTGCCCTGTCTATGCTTATGACCTTGCTACCCCTCCCAACGGGGATATCTATTATAATGTAGTCGGAGCCAACGGATCTTTTCTTAGCCATTACGCTGGCAAGCATATGACCCTCTGCATCAATGGAGAGGGGGTACTCCACCCTGATTATTCTATCATCTGCGGGGGCAAGATTGACAGAACCACCCCATACAATGCAGCCATTTGTTTTGTTTACGATCTCTTTCAGCTCATCTATGTCAAATTCAACCCCGGCAAGTACCTCCATCGTATCCGCGGTTCCGGAGGGGGACGTTATCGCCCTAGAGCTGGTTTTTGGGATGATCAATCCAGTTGATGCGATTATCGGCACTATCAGCATCGTTGTTCTATTGCCGGCAACACCCCCAATAGAGTGTTTGTCTACGATGTTATTACCAAAGTCTATCTGCTGCCCCGTTTCAACCATTGCTTTGGTTAGGGCAACGATTTCATCCATCGTATAACCCTTGACATAGCCAGCGGTTACAAAGGCGCTGAGCTCAATATTACTTAGATTATTATCCACAATATCCTGAATTATAGCCATTATCTCATCTTCATTCAGGGTATAACCATCAACCTTCTTTTTAATGAATTCAACGGAATGTGGTCTGGTAGTTTCGTTTACTTCCAGGTTACTTCCCTCACTAACATTCAGTAATTTCCTGACATCCTCAAAGATTCCGATCTCCCCCTCTTTCACGAAAGATGTAGTTGTGTCAACTATCGCCGTTACACCCCTATCCTTGTGAGATATCTTGACCCGTCCAGAGACAAAAACTCCAAGATCCTTGGCATCCTCTTCATTCATAACGACGATTGGTCTGTTCGCTTCAATGGGGTATAGTCTTGCCTTTAATTTCATCTTATTGTTATTTGTTACTTTGGATTTATATATCTCCTATCTCATAATTATCTATATCAAATGACCTCAAAGAGAAAAACCAAGGAGGAGGTAGGGAAAGAACCCAAAGAGGGGGCCAGGAAAGAGAAGAAAGAACCATCAGAAAAAGAGGAGATAATAATAAAAAAATTGGGCAGGTCGATTCTAGTAGAGGAAGATCTACAGCGTACGGAAAAGAGATTAAAACACAAAGAGCCCGAACATCTGAGGGAGGAAAGAGAACCAAGATTGTTCTACAGAAAATTTGTATTCAGATGCGGGAAATGCATACATGAATTTGAACACGAAACGACGATCCCCATAATAGAGCACAAGGTGGTCTGTCCAAAATGTGGGGAGGAGCACATAATTAGAGTGGTTCCGGCGACGAGGCACTATGAGCTCAAGTTACCAGAGGGACTCACTGCCATGACGGAAGCAAAAGAAAAGGAGAAATAATTGAGTTTTTCTGTCCATATCCAAAACCCTGCTGTTACTGAGATTACCCCTGCTTGGCATTTATGGAAGGATGGATAATAGAAAACGGGTTCGAGAGATAATCAGGTTACTGAGAGGGAAATATCCAAAGGCGACAACGGCTCTGAGATATAAAAATCCACTAGAGCTTTTAGTATCTACAATGCTCTCTGCACAGTGCACCGATGAAAGGGTAAATCTGGTCACAGAGAAATTGTTTAAAAAATACAGGACGGCAGAGGATTACGCAAATGCCGACCTCAAGGAATTTGAGCGGGAAATCAGGTCTACAGGTTTCTACAGGAACAAGGCGAAGAATATAAAAAATTGTTGCAGGATCCTGGTCGAAAGGTTCAATTCAAGGGTACCGAAGACAATGGATGAATTACTCCATCTTCCGGGGGTCGCTAGGAAGACGGCAAATATCGTCCTGGGTCACGGCTACGGGATTGCCGAAGGGATTGCGGTAGACACCCATGTGAGGAGGG
Source organism: Candidatus Altarchaeales archaeon (assembly GCA_003663115.1). Lineage (GTDB taxonomy): Archaea > Altiarchaeota > Altiarchaeia > IMC4 > QMZM01 > QMZJ01. Next base: position 3,143 of record QMZJ01000032.1, read on the forward strand.
TTGCCCAGCGATTGGGACTTTCAGATAATAAGGATCCCAATAAGATCGAAGGGGATCTGATGGAGATAGTCCCAAGGAAAAGCTGGATAGAGATCTCAGACCTGTTGATCCTGCACGGAAGAGAGACCTGCACTGCAAGAAAGCCAAAATGCAATGAATGTATTCTGAACAGATTGTGCCCATCTTCTGGCAGATTCGATTAAAGATGCCTCTAAGAGAATACAAGAAAAAAAGAAATTTTGGAAAAACACCCGAGCCAGAGGCTGAAGTGAAGAAATCGGAAAAGGGAAATATATATGTAATCCAGAGGCATCATGCAAGGCATCTTCACTATGATCTCAGATTGGAGATGGATGGTGTCCTGAAGAGCTGGGCGATCCCCAAGGAACCGCCATTGGATGAAAAAACGAAGAGGCTTGCCGTAATGACAGAGGATCACCCATTGGATTATGCCACCTTTGAGGGGGTGATACCCGAGGGAGAATATGGTGCCGGGAGGGTTGAGATATGGGACACGGGAACCTTTGACTTGAATGAAAAAAGCAAGGAGAAGATCATCATAAAAATCCACGGCAAGAAATTAAAGGGGACATATGCCCTGATAAAATTAAAACCAACCGCAAGATTCAAGGGGAAGAATAACTGGCTCTTTTTCAAGATGAAGAAGCAGAATAGTGATAAAGTGCATAGTTTACCATGAAAAAACTTCTGACTTTCGTTCTGGTTTTTGCGATCATGTTCAGTGCATGTATTGGTAAGGAGAGAGAGCCGTCTCCGGGGGTGACCACTACTACGGTACTGCAAACAGAAGACCCCAGATACACAGAGGCGAGAGAGCACATGGTGAAATTCGACCTCATGGGCAGGGATATCACAGATGAAAGGGTACTGAGGGCTATGGCAAAGCTCCCAAGGCATGAATTTGTCCCCAGGGATCTTCGGGATAAAGCCTATGCCGATCATCCATTACCGATAGGCTATGGACAGACTATCTCACAGCCCTATATAGTTGCTCTAATGACTCAGAGCCTGGCTCTGGAGAAAAAAGACAGGGTCCTCGAGATAGGAACGGGATCGGGTTATCAGGCAGCCGTCCTGGCAGAGATGGTGGACGAGGTCTACACAATTGAGATCATCGAGGAATTGGCTGAAAGGGCAAATAAAACCCTGAGGGATCTGGGTTATGAAAATGTGGAGGTAAAAACTGGAGATGGATACTTCGGTTGGGAGGAACACGCTCCATTTGATGCCATCATAGTGACCTGTGCTGCAAATCATATACCGCCACCATTGATTGACCAGTTGAATGATGGTGGGAGACTAATAATTCCATTGGGTAGCACAAAGTATTATCAGACATTAACACTAGTTGAGAAGAGGAACGGTAGCTTAGAAACAAGATACATTACCTCCGTAAGATTTGTTCCCATGACCGGGGAGGCTTTGAAGAGAGGTTGAATTCGTTTATATCGCTATAAAATCCTGTAGATTATCCCCAGAGCGACCAGATAAGAAACTGCTGCCAGGATTAATACTATAGAGAATCCCAGGGAGATGGCGATAACCACCGCGAGGACAGAAGCGATTACGGAGGCACAGGCGTTGGAACAGAATGCCCACGGGATCAGTTCTTTTCTTATAGCCCTTATTCCCAATGGGAAGGGCATTCCCATCAGGGTTCCGATGGGAGATAGAACGAGGAAGGAGATAAGAATTCTGCTCAGGAGATTATAGCTCAGAAAGGAATGAAAGAAAATGGACAGGGTGAGGGAATAGAACAAAATCATACCAAATAGGGCAATCAGGATATGTCTCAATTTCTTTATCTTCAGTCTCACGGAGATTAAGCTCCCTGTTCCGGAGAACAGGAGCAGAGAGAAGATCACTATTGATATGGCATAGACGGGCCGTCCTAAAAACAGGATAAATTTCTGTATCAACGGAATTTCTATCAGCATGTATCCCATACCAAGGAGAAAGAAGTAACCGATGATCTTGAATTTATCTGAAATCCTTTTTATTCTCTGAAATGAATAGACTGGGAGTAAGATAAGAACTACACTCAATATTATCGCCTGGATGAGAATCATCACTGCGAGAAAGCCACCCTCGAAGAAGGGTTCCCATTTCCTACCCATGCTCTCATACAGGGGAATTAATTTATCCCATCTGAAGTAATTGAAAAAGAATGGTTTTTCATCATCTACTGGCGATATGTCAAATAAGTATTCCTTATAGACCCTGTCCCCGTCAAATAGGATTCCCCGGGTTAGTTTATAGTAAAGGGGCTCGGGAAATCTGTTGTATATGTTTACTTCAGATTCTTTTATTCCGGGAATATAAACCAGATCAAATTTTCTATCTTCACAGAACCTCTTTATCTCTCTAATCTCGTCTTCTGTAAATCCGTCTTTTTTTATGAGAACGGTGAGGGTTACATAGGTTCTGATAATCGCGATATTCTGTTCATAGTTATCTATGCCTTCTTTTTCCATTGCTGATGCAAAAAGGGAAACTACCCTGATATCTCCCCTCGGAGGGTTCTGTAACCATCTGGTAATGCTCAGAATTCCGTGTTCGGATAGATGCTCATAGTAATCTTGAAAGGCATCTGTCGTAAGGAGATAGTTTTCCGATAGACTGTATAAGCCGGTTGAGCTCGTAATAACATCTCCCCCTAGTGATAAAGAGATGATGTCGTATCTCTCATCAGACATTCGCACAAAGCTCCTTCCGTCATCTATGGCTATCCTTACCCTCTCGTTCCGATAGAGATCTGATCTCCTATTAACTGAATTTACTATGAGAGGGTTCATCTCGACTACCTGAATGGATGAGGCGTTCTGATATAAAGCGGTTAGAACATCAAGACCACCCCCCGGGTTTATTATCAGAACCCTTGATTTATTTTGGAGTCTATAGGGAAGGGATGTCGGTAGATAGTCTATGAATTCAAGTTCACTTAAGCTATTGTATTCCGTTATCCCCTGCAGTGAATTTCCGTCAATGGTCACTCCAACCTGGGAGGGCAATCTCCCCCGAAATGTGTAGCTCAGACCGGGAGCATACCTCACCGCACCGCTCTTTACCATATCCACTCTGGAGAAACTGTTCCATTCTGTAGATAGAAGCTGGGCATCTTTATAGCTTAAAGCGATGTTCAGTGCCTTGTATGGGGAGATGCTTACCTCTAAGAATGGATAGATTATTGGCAATAGAATTAAAAAGATAACAATTCCCGTGACTCCAAAGATAAAACCCCTTTTGGTGGAACTGAAAGACAGAACGGAGAGCATGCCCAGAAGAAAGGTGGCTGCAATTACTTCTGATGCATTGAAAAATGAGAATAATAAAATAACCAGGAGACAGCCAAGCCCGGAGCCGGTAAGATTGAAGAAATATAGTTTGTCAATCTTCTGTGGAATCCTGGCAAATACTGCCCCTATGCAAATCCCCGAGAGGAAGAAGGGAATTGCCAGTACGAGGTAGTAAAGCGTTATATACAGAATCTGATTATGGTCCCAGGTTATCCTGAAGGGGTCGAAGGGAATTCTCTGTGTTATTATAAAAGAGAGTAAACAGCTCAGAGAAAAGAGTGATGACGAAATTACCAGTAATCTGTTAATGTCATCGAGTAAGGAACGACGTAAAGATAGAAAGGTTCCGCTTGCCCCATAGCCAAGAAAGGCAATGCTAACTATCATGAAGGCGAAGTGATACCACTGAGAAACGGAGAAGATTCTCGTGAGTGCTATCTCTAAAAGCAGGGTAGCTACCGATATGAGGAATATTCCTATGTAGATGCCTCTGAGATTTCCCATCGGTTCTGATTTATACATCTCGTTATTTATTGATTCGTGACATAAGATTAATGCGATGGAAATAGGGATTTTTGACCTTTTCTGGGTGTTTTTCCTCCTGATATTTGTAATACCCCTGGTAAAGAGAAAGATCATCGACAGTTCCAGGGCCGCTATGCTCAGGAGAATCGAGCGGAAGAGGAAATCCAGAGTAATAACCATGATCCATAGACAGGAGGCTATCAGCCTGTTTGGGATCCCCTTTACGAGATATATCGATATTGAGGACTCTGAGAGGGTTCTAAGGGCGATTAGAGCCACCCCGGATGACGTACCCATAGACCTTATACTACATACCCCTGGAGGTTTGGTCCTGGCGGCGACGCAGATAGCTATGGCAATAAAGAAGCACCCCGCGGATGTCAGGGTTATAATCCCACATTATGCTATGTCCGGGGGAACTTTGATTGCTCTGGCAGCCGATAAACTTATAATGGACGAAAATGCAGTTCTGGGTCCCATTGACCCTCAACTGGGGGCACTTATGAAGATGTATCCCGCTGCATCTCTATTAAAAGTGGCCGAGATGAAGGATCCCAATAAAATGGATGATGATACCCTGATCCTCATAGATGTGGCCAAAAAGGCATTGGCTCAGGTAAGGAGCCTGGTTCACAAATTGCTGGAGGGTAAATTAAAAGAGGATGAGATCGAAGAGGTGTGTAAAAAATTAACAGAGGGCAGGTGGACTCATGATTACCCCCTAACCGTTGAGGATCTCAGGGAGATGAAACTGAAGGTCGAGGTTGGTTTGCCCGAGGAGATCTACAAATTAATGAGGCTCTATCCGCAACCTGCGAGGTTTACCCCGACCGTGGAATATGTCCCCACCCCCTATAAAAAGGAACCGAAAACTACTAAATAGAAACTTTTATTTAGGATAAATTTATTCTGAAAACCAATTCTTATACATGCAACAAATTGATGTCGATTTCCATATTCATTCGAGGTACTCTGGTGGGACATCGAGGGACATGATAGCATCTGTAATTGCAAGGCAGGCCGAATTGAAGGGTCTGGACCTCGTTGGAACAGGTGATGCCCTGAATCCCGACTGGTTAAGGCATATAAAGAAGAATCTGACCGAAGAATCGGATGGGGTCTATTCGTCGTCTGAATCTAAGACAAGATTTTTAGTAACAACAGAGGTTGAGGATTATAAAGGGGTGCATCACCTGCTGCTTTTTCCATCGATCTCCTCAGCCGAGGAATTGATGGAGAGATTTAAAAGGTATTCATCAGATATTGAGAAAGATGGAAGACCCCATTTAAGGCTCAATGGAGAGCAGATCGTCGATTCCGCAGGGGATGTTGACGCATTGTTGGGGCCCGCTCACGCATTTACGCCGTGGACTGCCATTTATAAAGAGTACAATTCCCTAAGGGAGTGCTATGGTGACAACATCAGGGATGTAAAATTTCTCGAGCTGGGTCTCTCTGCAGACAGTTACATGGCAGATCGAATCTCGGAGTTACAGGAAATTACCTTCATGACGAATTCGGATACACATTCACCATGGCCCCATCGCCTCGGCAGGGAGTTCAATAGGATCCTGGTAAAGGATCTAAGCTTCAGCGAGATAAAGAAGGCAATCGAACACAAGAATGATAGAAGATTTGTCCTGAACGTCGGCCTTAACCCGAGGGAGGGGAAGTATCATCTAACCTCCTGCACCAGGTGTTTCCTCCGCTTTAAACTCGCTGATGCAGAACGGCTAAAATGGAGATGCCCGGAGTGCAGGGGAGTGATAAAGAAGGGCGTTTCAGACAGAATCAATGAATTAGCGACGTGGGAAAAGCCACACCATCCATGGCACAGACCGAGGTATATACACATAATCCCCCTGGCGGAGGTTATTTCATTAGCCACAGGAATTAGAACGATAACAAGCAAGAAGATTCACGAAAGATGGAAGAGATTGATAGATCGCTTTGGAACGGAGATAAATGTTCTGATAGATTCAGAGACTTCAGAGATAAAGAAAATAGATCCCGGGGTGGGGAGAATAATAGAAAAATTCAGAACCGGTAGGATGAAATACGTAGCGGGTGGCGGCGGACAGTACGGCAGACCCACCCTTAAAGATGAAGAAGACAACTTCTATGGGATGGGACAGAGATCCCTGAGTGAATTTTTGGGATGATAACCCTTTTCTAAAGGGTTATGGGACCGCCGAGATTCGAACTCAGGTCCATGGCTCCCAAAGCCACGAGGATAACCAAGCTACCCCACGGTCCCATCTAAGCAGTTAATTATGGGTACTGCAGAGATTTAAATTACGTTCCCATTACCTTGTATCTCCGGTTTGTCTGAGTTTATAAGTCTCTGAATACTGAGCCCGAGATATATCGCTGCAAAGATACCTAATATCAGGGGTAAGAGATAGAGGAAGAATCTATTTATTATGGTAGCTGCCGCAGATGATGCCTCTGATATGTTCCCCAGAAGAGTATACAGGGTCACACTTGCACCCTCCCATATTCCCAGGGCCCCTGGAAACAGTGGCATGAAAGATAGCACGGAAACGGTAGTTTCCACGATCAGAACGGTGGAAAATTCAATTGGAATTCCCAAGGCAATGAAAATGAGATACATCCTCAGAAATCTCAGACCCCAGATCGATAAAGACAGAAGTGTGCCAAAGAAGAAAATATAATTGTCCATTACGTGAAGTCGTATGGCATTATTGAATCTCTCAGATATCTCATCGATCTCATGGAGATGTTTCTGGATATAAACATTTAGAAGGGGGATATTGGAGATAAAATTAAATAATATTCGAATCAGTTTCATCGAGAATTCCTTGTTTATAACCAGGGTAATAGCTATGATGAATAACAGAAGAAGTACAAGAGCGATGAAACCCAAGAAGATTGCGAGGATCAATGGGATCCCTTTAACGAATATTAGGTATATGGCCAATCCGCTGAGCAGGAACATCGGGATAATTTCAAGAAATAGGTCAACTATAACACTGGATGCTGCAGTTGGCAAGGGGAGGTTATCCGTCTTGGAGATGATATATGCCCGAACTGGCTCGCCCCCCGCCAGACCCACTGGGGTTATGCCATTGACAAAATATCCTACAAATACAGCGGGGAGTATATTTCGCATCAAAACCCTCGAGTGTCTTAAAATGAGCCTCCATTTTATAGAGGCCAATAGTATCGATGTTAATTGTATACCGAGAAGCAGGAGAAAATAATCCGGAGAGAGCTTTCTTATCTCATCTACAACCTTATCAAAGTTCACCAGGTAGAGGATCAGGAGCACTATCACAATACCAATTAGGGAGAGGAGAACCGTTTTGCGTCGCATTTTTATCATCAGTAGTTCCAAATTATTCACATTTAGGAAGTCCAAGATAAAAACAGAATCACGAATGAAACGCAAAATCTGAGTTAATAGGATAGAAGGCTGCTCCTGATTCGAGTAGATTTTAGTTTCTCTTCTGCATCTTACAGATACCGAATTCCTTTCCTAGAAATGCCCGAATCAAAATCCAGTCCGGAATTCAGGCAGGGGTTGGTTTAGTCAGATCTATAATTTTTCTTCTGCATATCTCATAGCATCTTTTGCATCTTCCAGTTCAAGATTTAACGGGATATTATACCTCCTGAGTAAATCCATAAATTCTGATATAGAAATTCCGGCCAATCTTGCGCCAAGACCAAGGCTAACACTTCCCTTCCTGTATAACTCCAGAGCCCACATCTCTCTGCCTTTAGATAAAAGTTTTCGTATGAGTGCAGATCGCCTCTCATTCAATACCCTCCCCATAAAATCCAGCTCCTTTAACCTATCCAGTCTTACAGATAC
>QMZJ01000033.1 GCA_003663115.1 Candidatus Altarchaeales archaeon
AATCCCGTGGAGAAGAAGCATTTGTTGCATTTGTGTACCAAGAAGTTATGTTCGGCGGTGTGAAATCGGCCGTGAAACTGAAATTCTGACCTATATGCAAAGAAGATTCTGTTGTGGTTCCATCCGTGCAGTTAACATACCAGTAATGATCCCCTTCATTCCAGGACCGGTTCGAGTAGACCGCTTTGTCTTCGTTCGCCGGTACCTCTGTTGAGTAATCTACTGGATTATCATCCAAGTATAGAGTGCAGTTGACTGTTCCTGTTAATGTCCCGGTGTGGTTATAGACGAATTGCAACGAATTATTATCCAGGTTTGTAGTGATATTGTCTTCGGGCGATATGAGATTGACGGTCTGGTGTTCCGTCTGCCGAGGGGAAACCTGAGATAGTTGTGGCGGGAGGAATAAAATAAAAATCAGGAGCATGCAGTTAAGAGTGAAAACGGAAGTAATTTTCATCCTGTTACTGTTGGTTTCCATCAGAATCTTTATCTCTGTAAATAGATCTTTATCTCTGTAAATAATACGATTGACAATTAATAAACGATGATCTGATTTCAGGTATCGGTAGAATCCTTTCCGCGATACCTCACAACTCGCCGCCACTTTTCTCATTGCTCGGATGGTATATGGTGCTTGATACTATTCGAGTGTAGCGTGCCTTCTCTTCATATCCATCTCTCCCGTTTTCAGGTGGGTCATCAATCTCGCTATGATCCCGTCGAGGAATATCATAACAGTATCCTCAAATAACGTTCCAAGTGGGGTTAAAGAGCTATGGGTTCCCTCAATCTGATGCTTGAGGTGATCCTTTTCGATGTCTATCTTCGTCCTGCCCTCCACAACAACGACGTGATCTGAGATCTTACCCAGGCTGGAATCTGGATAGGATGTGACTGCGAGAACCTTTGAACCAACGCCCTTGGCGGTTTTTGCGGCATTTACGACAGAATCTGTCTCCCCGGAACCGGAGATCGCTATCAAAAGATCATTTTTTGTCATTGCGGGTGTAACGCTTTCGCCTATGACATAAGCGGTCAATCCCAATTGGACGAGACGCATAGCAAACGCTCTCCCCACAAGACCAGAGCGACCCGCACCCATCAGGAATATCTTCTCCGAGTTTTCTATGGAAGATACCATCTGGTCCAACTGGGAATCGTCCAATTTTTCTATGGTTTTAGCAACGTGTTCAACTATCCGAATCATGGCGTTTTTAACTGGCATATTAATTATTAAATCCTAGAGAATAAATTGGGATTTATTGAGATTTATTGATAGAGGTTCTATGAATAACATGAAAATGAGATCAATATTAATTGGCTTAATTCTGGGGATAGTGCTGCTCTCTGGCTGTATTGAGGAAGGACCGGAGAAAACAACTACTACAACAACTACTACATCTACAACAACTTCCACAACAACAACCTCTACAACTACCACTACAACAACGACAACAACGATTCCCATACTCTCAACCAGCGAGGATGTAAGGATTGCAGGATATCAGTTTGAAGCCCCATATAGACCAGAAAAAAACTTCCTTCGCGAGGAATGGGTCGTCCTAAAGAATACGGGCAATTATACCGTCAATATGACGGGCTGGAAGATAAAGAACAGGAATTATAGGGATAGCTATACGTTTCCCGAATTCTATCTAAAACCCGGGGGCTCGGTCAAGATCCATACGGGGGAGGGATTGGACACAGAGGGACATCTCTTCATGAACAGGAGGACACCCTTCTGGGACAATGATGTAGACGTTATAACCGTCTTCGACAGCAAGGGAAAGAAGGTTGAATGGAGAAGGGGATTGGGACGGCTGACGTATTCCATAGATTAGGTTATCGGAAACATCTTATATTCTCGAATTCCGTGTCTTCAATTCCCTCAGGCCCTATATAAATTCTGGCATTCTAAATTCTGGCATTCCAGCAACGTGACATTTGGGGGCCCAACTTCCTCGGAACTATGATGCTCATGGGGTGTTCAGAGCATTTGCGATCTCCCGTCCAATTACAATCCTCCCCTCGGGATCGCGAGTATAACCGGATTTCCCCCCTTAAATTTTAGCAATCTCTCTGCAAGTTTCTTTCCCGCATCTCTCCGATCATTGAGGATCATCCTTCGGGATCTAATGGTATTTATTAATTAAGTGAAAAGCCCTCGCCGGGATCTGAACCCGGGACCTCCTGCTTTCTGTCAGCTTCGCTTCTGTCATCGGTAGCTGATACCAAGCAGGCGCTCCACCAGGCTGAGCTACGAGGGCTTTTGCTTGCTATGAGCCACTGGCGTTATCACATGCGACTCGTTAGTCGTCGGCTAACTCCGACCAGCCTTTAATAAAGGCCGGAAAGCGAGGCATTCACTCCGTTCAGCCCCACTGAATACCAATCATGGAATTATATTAAGTGCGACTAAGCGAAGCGCATGTCGCACCTTAGTCGTCGGCTAACTCCGACGGCCTGAGCTACGAGGGCTTTACTGGGACAGGTTATAATTTAGAAAGTCTTCATTAAATCTCAGGACATTAATCTCGGTACCATATTACCCAAAAAGAAGGCAATTAAAGCCAAAAGCATGCCAAGGACCATTACCCTCTGCCCGAGGGATGGATGCATCGTCAACGAGATTATGAATATCAGATCGGAGATTATTATCACGACACCATAGGCGTATAGATTAAAGAACGTTAATTGGATGGTAAAAGGTATGAGACTGAACGCTATAGCAGCTAATGTACATATTATTGCCATGTTTTTTGCCCTTTGGGCCCCTATCTTTATAGGAAGGGTTACGGCATACATCTTTTCGTCACCCTTTATGTCCTCGATATCTTTTATTATCTCTCTGGAGAGGGTCGTAAGGAATGCGCATGCCGTGATAATTGCCACAAGTTTTATCTCTTTCATAGATAGCGTATTCATCCCATCCTGGATCGTTGCGGCAACACCAAATATGAAGATTGAAGCAACTAAGAAGCTTATCCCCAGATTTGAGACTAGTAAGAGTTTTTTGGAGTACCTCGCATAAAATATCAATATCAAAGAATTTAAAGAGGCGATACCGAGACAATAATCATTTACAGATTTAGAAAATCCTAAACCTAAGAGGAAGAGAACTATAGAAAACATAAAAGCATCACTCCTTGATATTCTGCCGGAGGGTATTGGTCTCTCTGGTTTGTTTATCCTGTCTATCTCGAGATCGAAGTAGTCATTGAGGATATTCCCCGCACTCGTTGTCAAGAGGGCTGCGAGACCAGCCATGAGAACCTTCGTACTAGGCATTATGGCACCCGCAGTGTGGATGAAGGTAGCACCGACCAATACGCCAAAAAATGCGATTATGCCATTTCTCATCCTGAGCAATTCCCAGAGCGTTATGGCGGTTTTCTTAATATTCTCAACCCTCAATTCGAGCACCAATTTTTGTTCTAGACAATTTGTTCTAGACAAGATATATTGAATACATTTAAAAATATATACCAATAATGAACGATAAGATCGTTGAGAAGATCAGGGAGAGAAAGAGGCTGGGTTTCCTGGACAAGCAGCTGGGGGATGAGGATAAAATCAGGGAATTGAGAAAAAAATTTAATCTGAAGCCAAGCTATAAGATGGTAGATACCTGCGCCGCCGAGTTCGATGCGGAAACGCCTTATTATTACTCAACCTATGAAACCGAGGACGAGATCGAGGTATCTGATAGAAAGAAGGTAATAATCCTCGGATCCGGGCCCATAAGGATTGGGCAGGGGATTGAGTTCGATTGTTGTACGGTGCATGCTGTTTTCGCATTGAAGGAGGTGGGGATAGAGACGATAATAATAAACAACAACCCCGAGACTGTCTCTACCGATTTTGATATCTCAGACAAGCTGTATTTTGAGCCCCTAACCCTTGAGGATGTTCTAAATGTCGTGGATGAGGAATCCAAGAATCTATTGGGGGTCATGGTCCAATTTGGTGGTCAGACCGCGATAAATCTGGCCATGCCACTGAAGGAACACGGCGTAAGGATCTTGGGCACTAGACCCGAGGACATAGATCTTGCGGAGAATAGGGATCATTTTGGAAGGATGCTGGATAAACTGGGAATGCCCTCTGCGGAGTGGGGAACCGGCTACAGCTTTAAAGAGGCAAAGGATATAGCCGCTAAGATTGGTTACCCCGTCCTCGTCAGACCGAGTTATGTTCTGGGTGGCAGGGCCATGGAGATAGTCCAGGATGAAACCGAGTTAGAGGAATACATGAGAGAAGCGGTGAGGGTTTCTCCAAAACACCCCGTATTAATCGATAAATTTCTACAGGATGCCATCGAGATAGATGTCGATGCGGTCTGTGATGGAGAAACCGTTTTAATAGGGGCGATTATGGAACACATAGAGGAGGCGGGCGTTCACTCCGGCGACTCGGCCTGTGTTATACCCCCACAAACCCTCGATGAAGGGACAGTGAACAGGGTCATAGAGTACACGAAGAGATTGGCTTTGGAACTAAATATCAGGGGTTTGGTCAATATCCAGTATGCGATCAAGGATGGCACTATCTATACATTAGAGGCCAACCCCAGGGCATCTAGAACCGTGCCCTTCGTTAGCAAGGCTGTTGGTATCCCCCTGGCCAAAATTGCATCCAAGGTCATGATCGGTATGAAGATAAAGAGCCTGGTTGATGATCTGGAGCCGATGAAAAAAATAAGACACGTGGCAGTCAAGGAGGTTGTCTTTCCGTTTATAAAGCTTCCGGGGGTCGATCCGGTTCTCGCCCCGGAGATGAAGTCAACCGGTGAGGTTATGGGGATCGATCTAGACTTTGCCATGGCGTATTATAAGGCCCAGATAGCTGCGGGAAATGAGTTGCCCCTGGGGGGTACCCTCTTCCTGAGTGTTAAGAAGAAGGATAAACCAGAGATCCTGGAGGTTGCAAGAAAGTTCTCGGATCTGGGGTTTGAGATAGTCTCTACATCCGGAACATCGGATTACCTAAGTGACAATGGAATACCGAACAGGAAGATATTAAAGATCAGCGAGGGCAGCCCAAATATCCTCGATCTCATGAGGGAGAGACAGATAGACCTCATAATTAATACACCGACCGTAGGAAGGAACCCAAAGAGGGATGGGTACAGGATAAGATGCAGCGCGGTTGAGTTGAATATACCGTACATAACCACGGTCGCCGGTGCGCTGGCAGCAGTAAATGCGATACAGAAGGTCAGAGACAGGGAGATCGAGGTGAGATCCTGGAATGAATACTTCGGCAGATAGGGCAATATGTGGCTAATAGTATCTTGTGGTATAATATACCGTTTCCCAGTGTCTCCCCTTTTTCCCGTAGCGATATGCAAATAAAACCCCCGCAATCAAACCCCCCAGATGTCCCTCCCATGCGACATTGGGGAATAATGAAACGATGAGGAAGATTATAACCTCTGCCATCCACATGGGCATCGGTACGGGGAAGGGGAATATTATGACCCGCATATAGGGTCTTAAAACAGCCAAGGCACCACCTATCGCAAAAAGGGCCCCAGAAGCGCCCACAACCACGCTATTTATGGGCGTAAAGGGAGAGAAAAAGGCAAAGAAGATATAGAACAATGAACCCGCAATGCCACCGATAAAATAAAGCATTATAAGATTCTTTTCATCAATTATCCGCTCTATATACATTCCAAAGAAATACAAGGCAAGCATATTCATAAAAAGGTGCTCAAAACCACCATGTACGAACATGTTGGTAACTATGGTCCATGGCTTTTCTAAAATTTGAGCGGGCATGAGTGCGAGGGTTGTCATTACAAGGAATGGGTCTATCAGGGTTAGTATGAATACCAGCGTATTTATGATGATTATGACATCTATAAACCTCATATGAGTCCCAGCAATCCTCATTTTTACCTCTCAATTGTAACCTGCATTTATCTTTATATATTCCGGACTTAAATCACAACCCCATGCCACTGCCTTCTCCTCTCCGGAATTCAGATCTACCACTATCTTAATTTTCTTTTCCTTTAGGATATCCGTGGCCTTGTCGAGATCCATAGCCCTTCCCCTCTTTACCACATACGTTTTACCTTTTTTAGACTCAAGGAGAATATCCGTCTTTTCAAAATCAAAATTTATCTCCGAACCAATGGCTGCTATGATCCTGCCCCAGTTGGGGTTTTCCCCGAATACTGCAGTTTTTACCAGGGGTGATGAAATTATTGCCCTTGCGCCAGTTCTCGCATCCTCTTTGCTCTTAGCTCCCCGAAGCTCTACCTCCAAAAATTTTGTTGCTCCTTCGCCATCCATTGCAATTAGCTTCGCCATCTCTCTCGTTGTATGACTCAATAGATATTGAAAATCCCCTGAATTACAGGGTTTCCTCCGGTTGCTCATTAAGATGACCGTATCGTTGGTGCTCATGTCGCCATCTATAACCAGTAGATTAAAGCTGTCTCTCACCGCTCTCTCAAGGATCCCCTGCAGTATCTCTCTATCCAGATCAGCATTGGTCGTTAGAAAGCAGAGCATTGTCGCGAGGTTTGGGGCGATCATCCCCGCTCCCTTGCAGATCCCGCCGATCTTTATCCCCTTGTATTCGAAAGAGACCTGCTTTAATTTCGTATCGGTTGTCATTATAGCCCTTGCGGCGCTCTCGCTCCCCCCCGGGGAATCTGATAGCCTTAAAGATACTTTCCTAATTAAATCTTCAATCTTTTTGAGATCCAATTTTCTACCAATTATTCCAGTGGATGCCACTCCAATATGCATGGGATCTATGTCAAGCTCTCTACCCACCATCTCACACATCTCCTCAGCGTCCCTGATTCCACCCTTAACGCAGGCATTCGCATTACCGGAGTTTATGACAATGGCCTGGAGTCCATTCCTCAGCCTTTTCCTGTCAACGGGTATGTGTGCCCCCTTAATGCTGTTTGTGGTAAAAACCCCAGCAGCTTCGCAGATTTTATCACTTACGATCAGAGCGACCCCATATTTCCCCTCCTTGATTCCAGCCGCCCTGAACCCATCTATGCATATGCCAGAATCTATGCTTCTTATATTCATAATTATTAAATTTGGAAAGAAAATAATAATATAATGGAAGTCAGGGAGAGGTGCGCAGTATTCGGGATTCATTCTGATAAACCCGTCTTTGATCGGATCTACTACGGGCTTTATGCCATGCAGCATCGCGGTCAGGAATCCGCGGGGATAGCAACCCATACTGATAAGATCAATCTGCACAGGGATATGGGTCTCGTTTCTGAGGTATTCAGGGGAAAATATCTTGACGGTAATGTCGGGATTGGTCACGTCAGATACTCCACAACTGGGGAATCCGGGATTGAAAATTCACAGCCGATACTCATTAACTATGCAAAGGGGAGCTTTGCCATAGCTCATAACGGAAACCTGGTAAATTCATCGGAATTGGCATCGATCATGGAGAGGCGCGGGAGTGTTTTTATAACAACCACCGACACGGAGGTAATCGCCCAATTAATTGCACAGGAACACCTGAGAACGGGAAACTTCATCGAGGGAATAAAAAATGCTATGAGGCAGTTGAGGGGCTCTTATTCTCTGACGATCCTGAAAGATGATCAGATCATAGCCGTCCGCGATCCCTGGGCCTTCCGACCCCTGGTCTTTGGTAGATCTGACGATACATTCGTTGTTGCATCAGAGAGCTGTGCCCTGGATGCGGTGGGTGTGAAGCTCATAAGGGATGTAAAGGGGGGGGAGATCCTCGTGATAGGCAATGGTATAAAGTCATATTCGATAAGAAGAGAGAGAACCTCTCATTGCATGTTTGAATATGTCTATTTCGCGAGACCGGACTCGATTATTGATAATATATCTATCTATAAGGTGAGGAGGAATCTGGGCGAGATTCTATACAGGAAGGCCCCGGTTGACGCAGACATGATTATCGCGGTTCCGGATTCTGGTATTACCGCCGCGATAGGTTATTCAAGGGCCTCTGGGATCCCATACGGAGAGGGCTTAATCAAGAACAGATACTTTGGAAGGACATTTATCCTCCCGGAGCAGAAGGAAAGGGAGAGGGGGGTTATGATAAAATTAAATCCCATCAGGAGCGAGATAGAGGGCAAGAGAGTGGTTTTGGTCGATGATTCCATCGTAAGGGGGACAACTATTAAAAGGATAATAAAACTCCTCCGTGATTTTGGAGCCTCGGAGGTACACGTTAGAATCTCGTGTCCACCCATAAGGTACCCCTGTTATTACGGGATTGATATGCAGACCCATAAAGAATTCATTGCCCAGAAAAAGAGCGTTGAGGATATAAGAAAAGAAATCGGCGCCGATTCCCTGGCTTATAACAGCCTTGATGGCCTGGTCGAGGCCATAGGGCTGCCGAGGGAGAGATTGTGCCTGGGGTGTCTAACGGGGGATTATGTAATAAAAGAAGAACAGATAAAGTTGAAGGTATAACTTGTAGATTAAATTGTACCTCATCGTGGGAATAGATCCCGGAACGACGACCGGAATTGCCGCACTGAATTTTAATGGAAAATTAATTGATCTATTTAGCTCCAGGGATCTCGGTATGGACGGGGTGATTGCGCATCTGATCAAGCTTGGAAAGGTGTCGGTAATTGCGACGGACGTTACACCAACGCCCAACTTTGTATCGAAGCTGGCGGCACAGCTCGGGGTCATAGTACATACCCCGCATGGATCGATCTCTGTAACCGAGAAGGTAGAGTTGACCAGGGCCTATAAAACGGAGGATTCGCACCAGAGGGATGCCCTCGCCGCAGCTTTAATAACCCTGAACAAATTCAAGAATAAATTCAAGAAGATAGACTCCCTGAGGCTTGGGGATGATGTAAAGCATCTGGTTCTGCAGGGTCACTCAATAGACGATGCCGTTAATATGTTGAAAGAGAAAAAGAAACCGAAAGCTATCGAAAAACCGAAACCCAGAAGGGAGGTAATTCTCCCCGAAGAGGAGAGAAGGATAAGGCGGCTCGAAAGACAGAATATATTACTTAAAAAACAGCTCGAAGAAAAGGATAAGGAGATAAGAGAACTGAAAAGGAAGATCTTGATAATAAAGAATAGATACAGGAAAGAGATAAGGAAGGAGGCAGAGATAAGGAAGAGGGATCAACGTATAAAAGGCCTGAAAGCATCATTGAACGATCTGAGAGATAAGCTCAAGGATATAGATAAACTCAGAGATCTATGGAAAGTATTATCGGAGGGAAATATAAAACCAATCGGTGTCTTTCCGGAGAGATATAATGGTCTTACCCTGATAAAGAGAAGGCTCAAGAAAAGGGATCTCGAAGAGTTAGATGGTATAGATGTTGCATTCTCATCCGAACCCATTAACTACGAACCCCTGTTAGACAGGGGGATCCTCGTTACCGATACAAAATACGTGAAAGAAGAAGCAAACCTCTATTACATAACAACAGACGATCTAAAAAGGTTAAAATCGAAGAGGATCCCCCTGGAAAAAATCATCGAGGACTACCGTAAAAAAAGATTCTGATCACTCAAGGCCCTTAATCAGATCCATCAGAACGGCTCTTGGATCCTTTGCCTTCACAACCCCGGAGGCCAATAAAACACCACACGTCCCAAGCTCAAGTGCCCTCCTCACATCCTCCCCCTCTGTTATCCCGGCACCGCAAAGGACCCTGACCTTCGGATTTATCTCCTTTACTATATCAACACTACCCGACACTATCTCCGGCCGTGCCCGTGAAACAGATACTCCAGTTCCGATCAGCTCTGGGGGCTCTATGGCGACAAAATCCGGATTTAGAGATGCGGCCGCCCTTGTCGTATTAATATTATTTGTGCAGACTATGGAGGTCATCCCAAGGGCCCTCAATCTTTCTACACTGGCCTCAATATCCGCCAGCTTCAGCCTCATCTCGGAGTGATTTAACAGGCTTCCTTTAGCCCCGGAGGATTTTACCGACTCGGCAAGGACATGCCCCGTATTGCTTCCATACCCTATATTATCGATATGTTGCGCATATACCGGGATACTGACCTCCCCGGAAATCCTGTATATGTCGGCCACCTGGGGGACAACTATGATGTTGGCCCCTGTCTCCCTTGCGACATCATCACAGATCCTTGCGAGCCTCAGTGCCTTATCCCCCGTTGATTCCTCGTAGGTCTTGAAGTTCAGTATTATCGCATTATCCATTTTATCACCCCTCTATAGATAAATTTAAGAATGAAATCTATATATCTTAAAGGTATCGGTTGGTACCTGGTTCGCGTCCATAGTCCAGGAAACTTTTAAGAAAAGTTTCATCAAAACATGTGCTGTCTACGACAGCACGTAATACGGAGTGGAATCAGTTCGCGTCCATAGTCTAGTCTGGTCTAGGACCTTGGCCTTCCAAGCCAATGACCCGGGTTCAAATCCCGGTGGACGCATAGCCCTTAGAGAATTATCATCCCGAAGGAAATTTAACTCAACGAGGGAAGAGTGGCGGTGATAAGGGCGAGAAACACGACCGACTTATGTCGGTGTGCGTAGCGACACAGTCGCTCACGCCGCAGGTGTCTTGTCCTTATGTTCCCCGGTGGGCAAACTTTTTTCCTGTGCAGCCCCGTAGGGTAGTGGACAATCCTGTCGGGCTTTGGACCCGGCGACGCAGGTTCGAATCCTGCCGGGGCTATAATCTTTTTCTTTCTTCCCCGGTTCATAAACCGTTAAGGACGGATGAGATATATTCTAAATTCTCCATAGTTACGGAAGGATGTACCGGTAATGAGATTACCTCATTGGCTAATCTCTCTGAAACTGGCAAAGTCTC
>QMZJ01000034.1 GCA_003663115.1 Candidatus Altarchaeales archaeon
AAAGAAAGCTAAGCCGAAGAAGGCTGCTCTGAAGAAGGCGGGAGAGGAAGGGAAAAAGAAAGCTAAGCCGAAGAAGGCTGCTCTGAAGAAGGCAGAGGGGATAAAGAAGGTCGAGGAAGGGAAGGGAGAGGAAGGGAAAAAGAAAGAGATGGGGATAGAAAAGATAAAATTTCATGAAAAGAGAGACATTTCGAATATCCTAAGGCTCAGAAAGAAGAAGCCGAGATTTATGAGACAGGAGTTGCCAAAGTTAAAGAGATTGAAAGACAGGTGGAGGAGACCCAGGGGGATAGATAGCAAAAAGCGAGAGGGGAAGAGGGGAAAGGGCAAATTGCCAAAAATAGGTTACAAAAAACCAACGATCGTGAGGGGGATTCACCCATCGGGTTTTTATCCCGTCCTCGTGCATAATGTAGAAGAATTAACGCTCATTAATCCGGAGGAAGAGGCGGCTATAATAGCGAGTGCTATTGGGAGAAGGAAGAGAAATGAGATAATAAGGTCGGCAAATGAGCTGAATGTAACGATACTAAATCCAAGAAAGGGTGAGCTATAAATCAAATTAAGAAAATTCGACAAATGGTGAGGTCTGATGGATTTGAAAGGCCAAAAAAGGCTTGCTGCAGATATTTTGGGGGTTGGGATTAACAGGATAAGAATAGACCCAGAAATGCTGGAGGAGGTTTCAAAGGCGATAACCAGAGAGGATATTAAATACCATATATCCACCGGGGCAATTTCAGCAAGACCCGAAAAGGGAACAAGCAGGGGTAGATTGCATAAGAGGATGGAGCAGAGGAAGAAAGGGAGGAGAAGGGGTCCCGGACGCAGAAGCGGTACAAAGGGTGCTAGAATGGGAAAGAAAGAGGCATGGATGCGGAAGATCAGGGCTATCAGAGACGAACTCAAGAAGATGAGGGAAAACAAAGAGATCGACAACTCGGAATATAGAAAATTTTATCGCCGGGCTAAGGGTAATTTATTCCATTCGAGACGACATTTAAGGGAGTATATAGCGAGGATGGCAAGGAGGAAGGATGGCAAAGAGAGCTGACTACGTTGTCCCTTTTAGGAGAAAGAGGGAGGGAAAGACAGATTATAAGAAGAGGCTTAACCTCCTAAAATCGAGAGTGACTCGTTTAGTTGTCAGACCATCCAACAAGCATATGCTCGTTCAGCTCGTTGATTACAAAGAGAATGGTGATGTAGTTATATCAACGGCATATTCGAAGGAATTGAAAAATTTCGGTTGGGATTTTGCAACTGGCAATCTACCAGCTGCATATCTGACTGGGCTCTTGTGTGGGTTTCGAGGTCAAAGGAAGGGGGTGAAAGGGGCCATACTCGACTTGGGACTCCTCCCGTCGGTAAAAGGATCCAGGAGTTACGCTGCGTTGAAGGGAGCTATAGATTCTGGATTAAAGATTCCGGTGGGGGAGGGAGTACTCCCAGATGAAAAAAGAATATCTGGTGAACATATATCTGACAAATATGAAAACATAACGGAAAAATTTGGGGAGGTAAGGAAAGAGATAGTGAGAGCGTTCAAAAAATGAAGTCATATATTGATGGAGAGGAGAAGGAGGAGATAAAAGAGACCCCCTCGGAATGGGAGCCCAAAACGGCCTTGGGGAAGAAGGTAGCATCTGGTGCGATAAAGAGTATCGATGAATTAATGAGGTACCCCAACCCAATAAAAGAGGTTGAGATAATAGATACTCTCCTACCAGATCTGGACGAGGAGATAATTGACGTTGCCAGGGTTCAAAGGACCACCGACTCGGGCAGGAGGATGCGTTTCAGAATAGTTACCGCAGTGGGCAATAGAAATGGATACGTTGGTGTGGGGAAGGCAAAGGGTAAGGAGGCCGGACCAACGATAAGAAAGGCCATTGAGAGGGCGAAGCTGAACATAAAGAGGATAAAGAGGGGTTGTGGAAGCTGGGAGTGTGGATGCAGAGAGCCTCACTCGGTACCTTTTAGGGTCGTTGGCAGGTGCGGAAGTGTCAGGGTCGTTTTATCCCCGGCACCGAAGGGGGTGGGTCTAGTAAGTGGTGATATAGCAAGAAAGATACTGGCACTTGCCGGAATTAAAGACGTTTGGGTTCATACAGAAGGCTGTACGAGAACGAGCATAAATTTCGCCTTTGCCGTTCTCAATGCCCTGGAAAATACAAATAAGATGAAGATTAGTGAAAAAGACACAGAGAGGCTTGGAATAGTCTCTGGCGCAGTTCAAGATGACAGATAAAAAGAGAATTGCCATCGTGCGCGTGCGCGGCAGGGTTCATGTCGGGAAGGATATAGAGGACACGTTGAGGTTTCTGAATCTAACCAGGATAAATCACTGCGTAGTTGTAGATAACAGAAAAGAATATATGGGTATGATAAAAAAAGTAAATGACTACGTTACCTGGGGTGAAATATGCCCCGACACCCTCGAGAAATTACTGGAAAATAGGGGTAGATTAAATGGGAATAAACCCCTTACAGAGGAGCATCTGAAGAAAAATACGAAATACAAATCGATTGAGAAATTTGTAGATGACTTCATGAAATTCAAGGCAGAACTCAAGGATATCCCCGGTTTAAAGCCGATATTCAGACTAGCGCCACCCAGAAAGGGGTATGATAGAGGGGGTATAAAACACCCTTACTCAGTTGGTGGCGCACTGGGTTACAGGGGTGAAAGGATCAATGAACTCCTGGAGAGGATGATTTAAAGTTTAATAAAGATGGCTCACAGGGACAGAAAGATAATAAAGAGGAGAGGCAGTAGAACCTGTGGTTATGGCAATGCTCAGAAGCACAGAGGTGCTGGGAGCCGTGGCGGCAGGGGCATGGCCGGCAGCAAGAAACATAAATGGTCTTATGTTAGCAAATACATGCCAGAATACTTCGGTGCCAGGGGATTCAAGAGACCCCCGGGAGTGGTCAGGGAGATAAAGACGATAAATGTTGGCGATATCGAGAAAGATCTGGACAGGCTTGTCGATGAAGGAAAAATTAGGTTAAAAAACAAGAGATATTTCCTAAATCTTGGTGATATTGGCTATGATAAACTCCTCGGTTCTGGCGAGATCTCTCATCCGATAATAGTAACTGTAAATTCATGCTCAAAGCTGGCGTTGAAGAAGATAGAGAGCGCCGGTGGTAAGGTAGAGATATCCGAATAAAAGATGAATCTGGAATTTGTCCGCCCACTTATCAGGTATCTGCCCGAGGTGAGACTCCCCAAGAGACACGTATCGTTTAAGGAAAAAATAATCTGGACATCGAGCGTTTTATTCCTCTTTTTTGTAATGGGTGTTATCTATCCAGTTCACGTTGGACCCACGGATCTACCACCGGCCTATCAACAGTTTACGGTAATATTTGCGAGCACGATGGGTACCATCATCTCCGCCGGTATAGGGCCCATAGTTACGGCATCCATTATCCTTCAATTGCTTGTGGGGGCGGAGATGATCGACATAGATCTAACGACAGAGGATGGCAAGGCCCTGTTTCAGGGGGCTCAAAAGATACTCACCATATTGATCTCGTTTTTCGAAGCTGGTGCGATAGTTGTCGGTTTCAGGCTGGGTGCAGAATATCTGGGAGCGTCGTGGGGACTCATGAACCCGTTCGTCCTGTTCACGATATTCCAGATAGCCCTGGGTTCCATCCTGCTTATGTACATGGACGAGGTCGTCTCAAAGTGGGGCATCGGCTCCGGCATAGGTTTATTTATAGCTGGTGGTGTCTCAAAGGAGATAGCAAATGCCTCCCTCACCTTATTGCCGTGGATAGACCCGGTGAGATTCTCGGGAGTCCCTCTCGGTGTTATACCCAACTTCATAGAAAAAGCAAGTCAGGGTCCCGTTGACTTTATGCTGCTGTTCCCCTTAATAGCTACCCTTGTCGTCTTCCTGGTCGTGGTTTTCTGCGAATCCATACGAATTGAAATTCCCCTGTCCTACGGAGGCATACGCGGAGTCGGGGGCAGATATCCGATAAAGTTCTTCTATGTCTCAAATATTCCCGTAATACTGGCTGCGGCATTACTGGCAAATGTTCAGATGTTACCGGGAATCGTTGGTGTTAACATATACAACCCTCAACCAATTGAGGAGATGAACCTTTTACAGAGTTCTGTCTTTCAGATTTCACAATTAATCGCTCTGAGAGATTTGAATGGCATCTTAAGGCCGGATAACCTTTATAAATTGGCGGATGTCAATGTCCTGATACATCTGATAGTATATCTGACGGTATTTACCGGTCTGTGTGTTCTATTTGGTAAATTCTGGGTAGAAACCACGGGGCTGGGGGCGGAACAGGTCGCGGAGAGGATTCAGCAGGGTGGAATGCAGATCCCCGGCTTTAGACGTGATCAAAGGGTGATAGAGAGGGTTCTGAATAGGTATATACCACAGATTACGATAATAAGTTCGGTTGCCGTGGGATTACTGGCTGCGGGGGCCGATCTCCTGGGGGCCATTGGTTCTGGTACCGGAATTTTATTAACGGTCGGAATTCTGTACCACTTATATGAGGAGATCCAGCAAGAGCAGATGAGCGAGATGCACCCGATGTTCAGAAGATTTATGGGCAGGATATAGATTAAAGAAGGCAGATGTGGTGTTGAGACAGAGCAGGTTAATCTATATTAACGATGCCACCAGAATCAAATATCGCATTCAGGGTTGCAACTGCGGCGGATACTATATATGCATCCCTGTCTGCCTTTTCTACTATGTGCACCGTATAGAGGGCGTCCGTCACACCTGCGTCCCTGAGTATCTCCTCGATCTTTAGGCTGATATCATCCACGATCTCCTTATCGATCTCGAATTCGCGTAGAATTGCCAACTGACGGATTCCCTCGCCCTTTACCGATGGAATTAGTGAGACCTTCAAAATCTTATTATCGTCTATGCCATATCCGGAATCGGATAGTGTCATTCCCGCCTTCTTCCACTCGATGACCGTTATATTGCTTATACCGAGCCTGCCCAGACGTTCCTTAACCTCTTCGAGGTTCTCGCTCCGGACCTGTAAGGTTATTTCTCTACCAATTAAAGACATCTGTAGGATACCGTCCATAGATAATTTCTTAAATAAATCCTCCATATTCTTTCCATGGTAGGATCCAGACAAAGCAACAGAGTATTTCATTTTTTTCTGTGAGATAATAGAATAATATACCCATTTTATGAATAAAAATAATCTATTATTAAAGAAAAATTAGTAATGGATGATTCAAATGAAAAGTATATTGACCTTTTTGATTTTGCTCTCCGTGATGGGTGGTGTGGGGGCAGATTATATGGAACAGAAATGCGTTTACAACAGGGTGGGATCATACATAACCTCTGTGTATTCTGGAGACCTGGATGGCGATGGACTCAATGAGATATTCGCTGGAACCAGCGACGGGGTCGTTATGAACTTTCCTTACGGGAATTGCAAAATACGGTGGGGGCCAGAGTGGCAATATATCCAAACGGGTTCGGGTAGGGGGGAGATTCTCCAAATGAGGGTAACCGATCTCGAGAACGACGGCAAAAACGAGCTTATAGTTGCGGCTAATTCAAGAGAAGATTACCTCTTTGTACTGGACAACGAGGGAGTATTTAAATGGAGAGATGACAGCGCCGGGGGTTTTGTCCTCTCCATGGATGTTGCGGATATAGATGATGATAACAAAAAGGAGATTATTCTCGGGAATAGAGGAAAAGGTGTCATCGCCCTGGACGGACATAACGATATAAAATGGAGGGTTGATCTGGATAATCCCGTTTACTTTGTAAAAGCAATAGACATAGATAATGACGGAAATCTGGATATTGTTGCACTGACCAATAAGGATCTTATATCTGCAACCATCTATGTCCTCGATAATGAAGGCGAGATTATATGGAGCTATTCGATAGATGAGGGTATCTATCAAGCATCCAAAAACAGCATTTTCATAGCGGATCTGAACAATGACAACAAACTGGAGATTTTGGTCGCTACCCACAAGAAGGGCATTATGGTTCTGGGTCACGATGGGAACTTAATATGGGGTTATCCAACGAATAATGTTGTAAATTCCGTCTGCGTTTCGGATCTGAACCAGGATAATGAACCGGAGATAATATTTGGCTCCAATCCGTACATATATCTCCTAGATCGGGAGGGGAATTTGAAATTGAAGATTAACATAAATGGCTCTGCACGCACGATGTTCTCATCCGATCTGGAAAATGATGGAGTTAGGGAGATCACAATAGGAACAGACAATCTCATCCAGGTAATTGATGGGGAGGGCAAAAAGAAGGGTGAATGGAGAATTGGAAAAAATGTAAACAAGATATCGATCTGTGTGGCGGACCTGAATAGGGACAACAGAGGGGAGATTATAGCCGGATTCGGTTGGGAGGAATCGAGGTTAGAACAGGAGCACTACTCCGGTGAACTCCACGTCTTTGAGGTAACAAAAATCGTTGAGGTTACAACGACTGCACCAACGACAACGACAACAACGACAACCTTAGAAACCACAAGCACAACAATTACTGTTACTACCACTACAACTACCATACCGGAGAAGGAAGGGAGCCGTTCTATCCCGTTAATCTTGTTAATAATCGTAATGATAGTGGCAATGATTATAGCTGTATTATTATTGAAAGAATTATTGAAGAGAGGGGATGAAGAAGGAAAGAATGAAAGAGAAGTAAAAAAAGAAGACGGACAATGAATGAGATCAAATCACTAATTGAGGCGGCTTTATTCGTATCTGGGAGACCCCTTAGCGTTGAGGAATTGGCTAAGACCTGTAGCTCTGGAAATCTCGGACTTATCCGTAGCTATGTGGAGGAATTATCCAAGGAGTACGAGAACAGGAACTCTGGTATAGTTATTCAAAAAACCGAGGAGGGGTATATCATGCGCGTAAAGAGGGATTTGGAGGAAAGACTCATGCATCTAATCCCAGAAACGGACATTCCACCACCAATCCTTAAAACCCTGGCTTTGATCGCCTATGAACAACCGATAAAACAGTCCGAGGTTGTTAAAGAGAGGGGCAACAGGGCTTATAGTTATATAAGATTTTTACGCGAACGGGGCCTGGTTGAGGGCAAAAAGTGTGGAAGAACGAGGGTCCTTACCGTGACCCCAAAATTTAGGGATTACTTCCGCATCGAGGACCTTAAGGAATTTGTTAAGAAGTGCAATATTTAATCTAAATTTTATTATAATAATATAACCTGGGTGATATTATGTGGTTACAGGTAAGGATGTATCTCTTACTTGGATTGATGTTCGCGATCGTTTATGCCCTCTTCGTAGCCGCGGGGGCTTATATAGGGGTTGGAAGTTTTACTCTCTATGCGATCTTGGCAGTTGTCATGCTCTTCATTCAATATATGATAGGTCCAAAATTGATTGAGCTTTCAATGCGTATCAGGTATGTATCCGAGGAAGAAGCACCAGAGCTACATCAGATGGTCTCTGATCTGGCAATGAAGGCCGGAATAAAAAAGCCAAGGATTGCAATCTCTAAGATAAAGGTTCCAAACGCCTTTGCCTTTGGGAGATCTGTCTCGGATGGCAGGGTTTGCGTTACCGAGGGGATCCTGAAATTGTTGAATAAGGATGAATTAAAGGCGGTTTTGGGCCATGAAATCTCCCATATAAAGAACAGGGACGTCATAACGATGACCATGTTATCCGTAGTTCCGATCATCTGCTGGTATCTCGCGTGGAGCTTTATGTTTTCCGGCAGAAGGAACAGGGGGAATGCCGCACTGCTCGGACTGGTAGCATTTGTTCTTTACTTCATCACAAATCTTCTGGTTCTGTACGGCTCAAGAATAAGGGAATACTACGCGGACAGGGGCAGTGTTGCACTTGGTAATCAACCTCATTATCTGGCATCCGCATTGTACAAGCTGGTCTATGGAAGTGCGAGGGCACCGAGGGACGCAGTAAAACAGATGGAGGGCTACAAAGCTTTCTTCCTTAACGACCCATCCAGGGCGAGGGCAGAGATAAATGAATTGAGGGAAATAGACTCGGATATGAGCGGGACGGTCGACAGAAAGGAGCTGATGAATCTCAGGGGTAAGAGGATAAAGATAAGCACCTCCGATCGTCTAATGGAGCTCTTCAGCACACACCCGAACATGCTGAAAAGAATCAGGTATCTTTCTACGCTATCTCCCGCGGGTGAAACCAGGGTAATATACTAACCCTTAAGATGCTGATCGATGTTCATGCCCATCTGGATCTTCCGCAGTTTGATTCCGACAGGGGAGAGGTAATTGAGAGGGCGAGAAGGGAAGAAATTCTCGTGATAAACTCCGGGATGGGCCCCGAGGGGATTGAAAAAACGATCTCCCTGTCTAAAAAATATGACAATGTATTCTCAACCCTCGGTTTAAGCCCCCGAGAATTTAGGAAGGGAGTTATAGACAAAACGAAGGAATTGATCGGTAAGTATAGAAATGAGATCGTGGGTATAGGCGAGGTTGGGCTGGATTACTATTGGGTCAAAGATCCCAGTGGTAGGGGAAAAGAATTAGAAAATTTTGATGAATTTATAGAGCTATCACGGGAATTAAACCTCCCGTTAGTTGTCCACTCGAGGGATGCAGAGGGGGATGTAATCGATAGATTGAAGAAAGAGGATTTACCGGTAATTCTTCACTCTTTTTCCGGAAGCCCGGAGCAGGCTGAGGTGGCAGTTTCCTTTGGTTGTTTGATCTCTATCCCGGTATCGCTTGTCTATTCAAAGCGGAAACAGAAATTGGTAGAAAATTTATCCCTGGAGTCAATGGTCCTGGAGACAGATGCGCCATATCTATCCCCCATCCCGAAGACGAGAAATGAGCCGGTAAACATTAAATTAACGAGAGATGAGATCGCTAAAATAAAGAATATCGACAGAGAGATTGTCGAAGAAATCACGACCAAGAATGCAAAGGAATTCTTTGATTTAAAGCTATAGGTGACATTATTTTAAACCTCATCTCTCCCCAATTTTATTTACGAGTACGGGCATGTCAAATTTGCTGGCATATCCTGGAGAAAAACAGGATATCAAAATCACCGAAAATGTGGAAGAGCAGGGAGCAAATAGAGAAAAACGTTTGGCATCTTACAGAACCTCCCGGATGTAGACAGACCACACGTGCGGAGGAGTCCCTTTATCGAAGATCTACAGGATAGAGCTCGGAAGGGCAGAGGTGCTGTCCGGAGGGGGTAATGGTGCCAGAAAACCTATGAAGGCTTTAAGGATAGAAAACCCAATAACTAAAAAGGGGTGGAGTTAGGGTTTATAAAATAATGGAGCCCAAGGTAAAACAGTTGATCGATTCGAGCAGAGAAGTAATCCTAGACTGCTGTCTGGATAATGGCGCCATCGTTGCCGCGGATTCCACCAGGAGAGATTATCCAAGGGAAGCGAAGAACTACTTTTATGTATGGCCGCGCGACGCCTCATACACCTGCCTCGCCGCAGACGTTCTTGGGTTGAAAAGTGTGCAGGAGAGATTCTTCAGGTGGCTGATGGATAGAGCAGAAGGGTGGAGGGAGACATCCTTGCTCTACGGGAAATACCATCCCAATGGCTTAAAGGCATTGAACAGGTTCCAACCAGACCAGACGGGGACGTTACTCTTCTCGGTCTGGCATCACTTCAGGGAAGAGAGGAAAGCCGAGGAATTCAAAGAGCTTGTTGTTAGATCCGCCGAGGGGTTATGCAATAGCTGGGAGGGGGATCACTTCAAACTGGTTACGAATGATCTGTGGGAGGAGAGGCTGGCTTTCCCGGACCTCAGAGAGAACTTCACATATTCGCTGGCCGCGTGCATAAGGGGCCTATTGGCCGCAAACGACTTGTTTCCAGAAGAGAGATATATTGAAACCGCGGAGGAGATGAGAGATGTTCTGCTAGAGAATGCAAGGAGGGAGGGACACCTCTTCAGATCCTTCGGGGAGCTCAGTGATGTGAGAGTTGATGCCAGTCTTCTGGGCATCCTATGGCCCTGCGAGATAGTTGAAGCAGACGATCCACTCGCCAGAAAAACTGTGAAATTAATTGAAAAAAAGCTGGTAGAGGATTATGGAGTTCATAGATACGAGCATGATGAATATGATGGCTGGATGTTTCGGGGAATGCATAGGAACAAGGGCTCTGGATTCTGGCCACTGTTGAACTTCTGGATGAGCATAGTATTGAATAGGATGGGTGAAAGAAAGAAAGCGATAAACTACTATAAGAAGGTGACAAATTCGGTCGATAAATATATTCCGGAACAGATATTCAACAACCCGTTTCAGAAATCCATCTCTCCTTTGTGCTGGAGCCATGCAATGTTTGTTCTCGCAACAAAAGAGCTCGGATTGATATAGCACTGAATGGGAATGCAAACTAAAACAATGGTTTGCCGCCGGAGGGATTTGAAGCACCGCCAAATCGGTGCACGCTTTGTGCTATCTTCGATAGCACTGAATGGGAATGCAAACTAAAACAATGGTTTGCCGCCGGAGGGATTTGAAGCACCGCCAAATCGGTGCACGCTTTGTGCTATCTTCGATAGCACTG
>QMZJ01000035.1 GCA_003663115.1 Candidatus Altarchaeales archaeon
ACTCCCGGATATCGAGCGAGAATGGTGGTCTCTAAGTCATCTTGTGGATCATGGATAAAATACACCTCTCCTCTCATCTTCAGAGTAACCCCTTGCCCTGGATGATAGGCAGCATCAGCTGAGATGAGAGCCATTGATCGTATTGAGCAGAGGTTTCAGTTAGAGCGATCCGAGGTATACGTTGCCCGCAAGCCATCGCCTTCTCATACTCCTATCTACCGCTTTCTTGATCATTCTGCGGTGCTTCGCACTTTGCCCTTCGGATCTGCTAACATGTGAATATGTGGCTTCGCCCTCGACTACGCCCAAATTTACTACGCAAACTTCACACATACCCGGACGTTAGGCGAAATTGTCCGAGCGGCAGGAAGTTATTTAAATTGAAGATTTTAAACTATTATGATGAAACATTCACTAAAAACAGGACTTAGTTTTGGTTTAACATCAGGGGTAGTCACAACGCTTGGACTAATTGTGGGTTTACATTCTGGCACCCATTCAAAGCCTGTAGTTATTGGCGGCATATTAGTAATAGCAATAGCAGACGCGCTTTCAGATGCACTGGGTATTCATTTTTCTGAAGAGTCTGAGAATAAGCATACTACGAAAGAGATATGGGAATCAACAATCGCTACTTTTGTAGCTAAATTTGTTTTTTCGATGACATTTATTGTTCCAATTCTGCTACTTTCGCTTTCAACAGCGGTTATCGTGAGTGTAATCTGGGGGCTGTTTTTACTGGTAATTTTTAGTTTCTATATCGCTAAGGAGCAAAAAGTAAAATCCTGGAAAGTAGTCACGGAACATTTACTCATCGCATTAGTAGTCATAACTATAACACATTATGTTGGAGATTGGGTCAGATCAACATTTGGTTAGGTGCCCTCACAACTCTCACTCCCTATCGATCGCTCGGTGCTATCGCACTCCGATACGGAGGATATGAGGAAAATCGTTAGATTTTTCCCAAATTGCCTACGGCAACTTCTCATAGAAGGTAAATCCTTGCTGAATGAAAAACCGGACTCAATAAGCATGGAACGGGTGCTTGCAAAGAGAGCAAGAAAGGTCTGGTTGAGAGGACACTGCCGAACTCTGTATTGAATGGTCTCGGGTTACATGGAGAGAGGTTACCACGAGCGAGCCGTTTTTACGGAAGAGTTGAAAACATTACTTTCTTCAGTTGGGGTTAAAGTTCCAAAATTTGATGTAGACCTTGTGTCTACAAATTTCAGGAAAAATTGAAGAGGGATAAGTCCGCAGCATTTTGATTTAAAGTGGTTAAAGTTACGGTTTAATATTACACTGCCTCTACAGCTCTCTTCTCTTTCACTTCTTTTAGTAAAAGGGTTTTTCCATTTTTTCTATAAAAAGTTCATAATTATATACAATTTAGTATTAAATATGCCCTTCTTAAATGGGCTTTTCTGATATTAATGGACTTTTCTGAGAGGAAATCAGGGCAATAATACTTGACAAACTCGTGAGAAAAGGCAGATGGGAGCATAGTTACCTCCCGGTAGATAGTTTAACGGGATGGGTTCGCAAGAAGATAGATACTAAAGATACTAAAAGAACTTTTACTTCAGGATTATCTGAGATCGTAGAAGGGGAAGACCACCTCCCTGAACGAGTGAGAAAGAAGAGAGATATTGAAAGTCAGGGAGAGGTTGTAGTAGAACTTTTTTTCAAGAATGGAAGAGCTCTTCGAAAAAGAGATAACGGAGAAGGACGCGCTGAATAGGATAAAGTGGGACCCTCGCTTAAATCCGAGGGATTTCTCGATCCATTATCTGGATCTAAATAGGCTTAAAGAGATAAATTTCTCGGAGATTGAGCTTCGGGGCGATTTTTTCAGGATCGGAGAAAGTCTAGTTCCGATGCACAGGATCCGGAAGATCTCATGGAAGGGAAGGGTTGTGTGGGATAAAAGGTCGGTATAGTAATTTTTATGTGCCTCCTGATAGGTGATCCGTTCCATGAAAAGCGCAAAGCGCTTGCTGCCATATCGAGGGTACTCACAAGTTTCACGAGTCCGCTTGATATGGATATTTTATAACCTATAAAGTCAAATAATTCCTTTACTTGGAGAAAACCATAAGAGAAAAATGCCCACCCTGATCATAACGGAAAAACCCAATGTGGCCAGGAGGATAGCGAACAGCCTTTTCTTTAGAAAAGAAAATGCTGGCGAAAAGAAAGAGATCACTCCGTGATTTATACGGACCATAAGAGAAAAATGCCCACCCTGATCATAACGGAAAAACCCAATGTGGCCAGGAGGATAGCGAATTCCATAGGACAGGCGGAGGAGCTTACTAAGGGAAAGGTCCGTTACTACAGGGTAGGTGATGTGTTTGTAGCTCCTGCTGTGGGTCATGTCTATACATTGAGGGAGAAAAACTACGGCGTCTGGAGGTATCCCGTTTTTGATATAGAGTGGGTTCCAAGTTACGAGGTGAATAAAGATTCGGGATTTACCAGGGATTACCTTGAGAATATAAAAACCCTTGCGAAAAAGTGTAACAAATTCATAAATGCGTGCGACTACGATATCGAAGGGGAGGTGATCGGCTTTAATGTGATAAAATATGCATGTAACACAGATCCATTTAAGCAAAATGTAAAACGCATGAAATTTTCTACCTTAACCAAAGAGTCCATAATTGACGCCTATTCCAAGCTTGAATCTATAAATAAGGGGATGGTCGATGCAGGAATTACCAGACATATTTTAGACTGGTACTGGGGGGTAAATCTCTCTCGCGCATTGACCTTGGCTATAAGAAGGGCAAAGGGTTACACTACATTGAGCATTGGAAGGGTTCAGGGCCCGAGCCTGAAGATTCTGGCCTCACGGGAGAGACAGATAAAGGCATTCAAGCCGGTGCCCTTCTGGGAGCTGGAGATGATCTGCATTAAGGATAATTGTAGAATAAAGGCTTTACACTCGGGGGGAAAATTCTGGGATAAAGAAAGGGCCGAGAAGATAAGGGACAGATGCGGCAAAATTGCAATTGTCTCCAAGATTCAGAAAAAAAAATTTAAGCAAATGCCCCCAACACCATTTGACCTAACCACCCTGCAGACAGAGGCCTATAGACATTTGGGGATATCCCCGAAGGATACCTTAGAAATTGCTCAACAGCTCTACACAAATGCATATATAAGCTATCCAAGAACGTCAAGCCAGCAGTTGCCAGATGGGATTAATTATCGAGATATCCTTGGGAGGTTAGCCCGCATCAGAGAATACACCGAAGGATCGAAGATACTGCTATCAAAGAAGAAACTGAAGCCACATAATGGAAGAAAGAAGGACCCAGCACACCCCGCCATCTATCCAACGGGTGAAATCCCAAAGAAACTCTCTTCCCGTCAGGAAAAGATCTACGATCTAATCGTGAGGAGGTTTCTTGCAACCTTTGGTGATCCATCAATTAGAGAGACCGTTACGATAGAACTGGACAACGAGGGAGAGATATTTACCTCAAAGGGAACGAGAACGATTGAGAGAGGATGGCATTCTCTCTATGGTAAATACGCAAAATTCGAAGAGCATATGTTCCCGGATCTGAATAAAGATGAAAAACTGGGTGTAGAAAAGGTAAACCTTCACGAGAAGGAAACCCAGCCCCCAAAGAGGTACACTCCATCATCCATTATCAGAGAAATGGAGAAGAGAAATCTTGGAACGAAGGCAACGAGATCGCAGATCCTGGATATTCTATTCAAGAGAGGCTACCTGCATGGCGAGTCGATCGAGGTAACCCCTCTGGGTTTGAACGTTGTAGACACCCTCGACAAATACTGCCCCGAGGTACTGAGTGAAAAACTAACCCGAAAATTCGAAAAGGAGATGGAGCAGATTGAATCGGGAAAAATATCCCCGGAGAAGGTCATTGAGGAGGGAAAGAGAACAATAATTCGCATATCAAAAGAATTTAATAAGAATGAAGAAAAAATTGGAAAGGAACTCGCAAGCTCTTTAAAATCGACGAGAGAGAACGGAAAGGTTGGATCATTGGGGAAATGCCTTAAGTGCGATGGAAAGCTTGTTCTCAGAAAGTCGAAATTTGGGAGTCAGTTCATCGGATGTAGCAACTATCCAGCCTGCCGTTTCACCATATCACTGCCAAAATCCCGTTTTAAAATCTCAGGAAAATGCAATCAATGTGGATATTCTAAAATTACCATTTTTGGCAAAAAGCCGTGGACCATATGCATAAACCCAGATTGTCCGAGCAAGAAGAAGACCTAATTTTTATGGAAAGAATCGAATATTAATTTTCGAGGGCCCGTGGCTCAGCATGGTTAGAGCGCTCGACTGATAATCGAGAGGTCCTGAGTTCGAATCTCAGCGGGCCCACTTCGGGCTTTTCTTTAACAATGTAAAGAAGATAAAACAAAAGGTTGAAGAACGTAGGAGATAGTTGAAAATAGATTTAGAGCTCCTCTAACGCCCGGATAAAGGCTCTATTCTCATCACTCGTTCCCACGCTGATTCTACAATACTCGCCCCTGAAACCATTGAATTTGCCCAGATTTCTGATAATTATCCCTCTTTCAAGAAACCATTCATAGAACTCTTTAGACTTAATTGGTGTTGTGTCTATCAGGACAAAATTTGCATGGGACCTGAATGCCCTGAATTTTTGCTTTAATTTATTGAAGAGAATTTCTCTATCCTTTATTATTTTATTGACTCTTGACTCTGTATATCTCAGATCATCCAGGGCGCTGATTGCGGCTTCCTGAGCTACAGAATTGGTGGTGAATGGCATCTTTACCTTGTACAATAGATCTATTATGTTGGAATTTGCGATTCCGTAACCAATGCGTAAACCCGCTAATGCAAATGCCTTTGCGAATGTTCTCAGGACGATGAGATTGTCGTATTTTTTCAGCAAAGGAACTGCGCTCTTTCCATAAAATTCATAGTATGCCTCATCGATTACCGTGATCTTATTCTCATCCAAGATCTCCCTTAGTTTATCCTCGGGTATTACAGTTCCAGTTGGATTGTTTGGATTGCACAGAAACAGAATGTTGGCCCTTTTCGATTTATCAATAAATTGTTCCGATGAAAGTGTAAAGTCATCATTAAGGTTTACCTCCAGATATTCTTCACCGAGGATGCCTGCGGCTATTTTATACCAGGAATATGATGGATTAAGGCCAATACAGGGTCCCTTAAATGCCTTCAGTATCAAGTCTAATAATTCATCCGAACCATTCCCCAGGATAATATTTTCGGCTTTTGTATTACAGTACCCGGCTATTTTCTCTCTAACGTCATCGTCTTTATGGGGATAGATATGTAACACGGATTTGGCCTTCTCTATGGCATCCATAACCCGTGGGGAGGGTCCGTAGTTGTTTTCATTCGATGCCAGTTTTACATACCCCTCTATCGTTTTTCCGGGGATGTAGGCTTCTATATCATTGACCCATGGTTTGACATATTCATTTAACCTAGATTTCATCTCAGTAGAAAGATTAGATGGACTAATATATATCAATTCGGTCTTTTGCCTTTTTCTTTCTCTTAACCCCCTTCTTGCCGATTTGTTTTATGTATTTCAGGATGATTCTGTACTGTACGAATAGGCCCGTGGCAAATAGAACCCCAAAGATGGTTTTTAAAAGTCTGTATGCTATCTCGTGCTCTATCAGCCTAAAAGAATAGATTATTTCCGTTATACTGTAGAGCAGGACGGCAGAGCCCATCAGTGTCCATGCCGAGATAACCTCTTTAATTTTAAAAAAATGAGCCGATCTGATCAGATCCAGTAACTTTTTATCTCTAAACGTGCTGACGATCGCAAAGATAAAGATACAGCAAATCAGTATTAGAAATGCATTCATCATATCGATAAGTACCAGAGAGGGCTCGCTTCCAGCTATCACTTCGGCAGAAACGGGAGTTATGTAGATGAAGTTCATTTTGTTATTTATTTCAATTTGCTATATAAAAATATCTTCTTTACTGTCATTCTTCGACGATAAGTTCTAATCTGTTACCCATGTTATCATAGGCAGCAACATCTTTGATGTCTTTATAGGGGTATTTCAGAATCAGGTGTATAAAACCGGTTTTATTGAAAAACCTCAGGTCGGTTTTCGATGGGATGAAGGAATTGCCTGGATGAGAATGCACACTCCCTATGATCGATGGATCTATTGGCTTCATGTCAAGTCTAATGGTGGCAAAATTTTCGCCAAAGAGGGAACCCGGAATCAACAAAACCTCTTCTATTATCTCAGGACCACCTCGAAGCAAACCGGTAAATTCCTTGGGGTGTGTTTTTCTCGAAACGCCGAGGACGAATTCCAGAACATTCCTTTTAATGAGCATCTTTCCCCATTTCCCTTTTCATTCTCCTTCTGTATCTGCCATAGGGATCCTGTGGCGAGAACCTGGCGGGTTTTGCCACGATTGTTTTTGATTTACAGGTGGGGCATTCCTCCTTCAGGGTATAAATTCCACAGAGAGGACATTTTCTGATTTTCACTTTTCTCTGTTATCTAATTTTCTATGAAACTCTCCCTCACCATTGTGCTTTCTCACATATGCAATACCCTCCTCGGCAGAGTTTCTCAAGACCCTCTCGGCCGATTTGTAATCTCTCGCACGTACTTTTATCCTGTAGAGGGGGGCGGAGATGTAGGTTACGTCTATATCGCATTCCGTTTTATAGTTTTTTATTCTTTTCAGTGATTCCTTGATAATATTAACGCCGTTTGCCTCATAGCTTTTCAGCTCCACATATCCGGTTACATTCACAAATGGTGGTTTTATGCTCTTCTTTATTAGATTTAACAGTGCAGGCTTCCATTTCTCATTTATCTTTAATTCATCCAGTGAGCTATTATCCACAGCTATGGCCTCTAATGCCTCGTATACCGAAT
Organism: Candidatus Altarchaeales archaeon; assembly: GCA_003663115.1. GTDB lineage: Archaea > Altiarchaeota > Altiarchaeia > IMC4 > QMZM01 > QMZJ01. The sequence continues at coordinate 6,913 of QMZJ01000035.1, forward strand.
CAAATTTCTTGAGCATCTCCTTTTCTATGGTATCTATGTCATTGGCTGATAGACTGAGCTCCATTTTCAATAGCTCCAGAAGCTTTTTTGCCCTTTGTTTCTGCTTAACCTCCTGTAGTTTTTCTTTTCTCTGAGCCTCTGTAACCCTCCTCAGGGATAGATCGATATGCCCCCTCTGGGGATTAACCCTCAGAACCAACAGGACAACCTTCTGTCCCTCTCTAACGTAATCACGAATATTGCGAACCCATTTTAGCGATATCTCAGATAGGTGCAGCATCCCTCTCTTTCCACCGTATTCATCCAGTGTTATAAATGCTCCCTGCTTGAATATACTCTCCACGGTACCAAGTACCAACTCTCCCGCCCTCGGATATTCATCCTCTGTTTCTTCTGCCATTTTATGTAGATTAATATTTTACAATAGCCCTTTATAAGAGAGACCCGGGTTTTTTAAAATTGAAATCAATATTGTAAAAGAAAATGAGGGCTCATATATTTACCGCACTGGTCGAGCACAAACCCGGTGTGTTGCAGAGGCTTGCCTCGATGTTTGCCAGAAGGAGGTTCAACATAGAGAGTATCACGGTCGGACCAACAGAGAACCCCAAGATCGCGAGAATGACGATTCTGACAGTTGGAGACGATAAAATTCTCGAACAGATAGAAAAGCAGATGAACAAGCTAATTAATGTCATAAAGGTTAGTGATCTGTCTGTAGATGAGTGCATCCGTAGGGAGTTGTGTATAGTGAAAATTAATGCCCCAAAGGAATCTCAGAAGGCCCAAATAATGCAATATGCGGATGTCTTCAGGGGGAGGGTGGTGGATGTAAGCCCCGATACGATATCTATTGAGATAACCGGCGATTCAGAGAAGATAGACGCATTCATCGATCTGGTGAGGGGAATGGGAATAAAGATAGTTGCCCGGACGGGGATCACGGCAATGCCCCGTGGTTGATGATAATGAAGTCCTCATATAGAATTTTCAGAATATTCGGAATTTCCGTTGAATTACATATAACATTCATCCTCTTCCTTCTTTTAGTATCTCTATTTGGTCCGGCGAATGTGATCTTCTGGCTCAGTATCTTTGCTATCGTTTTAATGCACGAGCTTACACACTCCATAGTTGCGATGAAATTTGGTATAAAGGTTCCAAGGATAACATTAACACCCATAGGAGGTTTAGCCAGCATCGAGGTTCCAGAGGACCCAAAGAAGGAATTGCTGATATCCATTGCCGGACCCCTCTCCAATTTTGTTCTTGCTAGCACGATCTATCTGTTATTTATTTCAACATCGCTTACAGTTCATAGCTACAGTTTTATCATTCAACGACTCTCCATGAGTAATGCAAACATTCTGGATCCATCTTTTCTCTTAAGCGGAATCCTCTGGGTAAATCTAATTCTTGGTCTGTTTAATGTGATACCCGGTTTTCCAATGGATGGGGGCAGGGTTTTGCGGGCGGTTTTGGCTCTCTGGATAGACCACGTCAGGGCAACAAAAATTGCGGTACGTATAGGTCAGTTGATGGCATTCTTTATGATAATATCTGGCATCTTTGTCAATCCATGGCTAATTCTGATCGGGGTATTCCTCTACTATGCCGGCAGTAGTGAATTTCAATTGGTTAAGATAAAACACGCCCTGAGGGGATTAAAGATAGGCACACTCGCGATGAGGAATATGCGCCACGCTAATGAATACATGACGATTGGTGAGTTTGTAAGATTAATAGCGAGACCGGATCAGGATTATTACCCGATCTCGGACCAGAGTGGAAGGGTTATTGGTGTCTTGAACATTCAAGAGCTAAAAAAAGTGCACAGGGAGGATTTCGATAAAATTCTCGTTAGAGATATAGCAAATCCCAGGTTTAATGTCCTGGATGCACACCTCAATGCAGAGGAGGTAGTGGGTAAGTTGTTGGGCATGGGATTCTCACTCGTGGTAGATTCGGGGCGCGTTATAGGATACCTGACCCCGGAGCATATCCTTGAAACCGCACAGTTTTATAATCTTCTATCAAAAAAATCTGTTACGACTTAGATTCTATTCGAGTAACTTTTTTGGGTCCTGATCCTCGTTTACAACCTTTATCACCGTATCGGTATCCACGTAATATCTGTTCATTATCTTGCCCATCTCCTCTATCTTCTTTATATTATTTCTAACTAACCATTCAAGAATCTTTTTCTTCATCTCTATTTCTTCCCTGATTTCATCGGGGGTAAGCCCCGTATGCGTTTCTATCTTCTCATATAACCTTATGTTCTCCTGTTCGGTTGGAACGATTTCATCCGTTTTCGGGTCCCATCTATAGAGTATATTTGGACTGAAGCTCATTCTCTTGGTCTCTGGATGAATCTCTTCGATAAATTCACCCACCTCAAAGACTCTTCTTATGCCCCTCCTCCTGTCTCTGAACATTACCACATTCAGATGAACCGTGTCGAGCATGCTCTCGGGTATATTTATGGGGGGATTCACGAGCCTTGTTATAGTTTGAGCGCACGTATCCGCGTGTAATGTAGAATATACCGAGTGCCCGGTATGCATCGCCTCAAAGAGTACTTCGGCCTCTCTCTGCTTTCTGATCTCACCCATTATTATGCGGTCCGGTCTCATTCTTAAGGAGTTAACTACTAGATCGAGCATCGTAACCTCCCCCTTACCCTCCGGGTTTGCCGGTCTCGTCGTTAATGGACACCAGTACAAGAAGCTCGGCAATTGCAATTCTCGAGTGTCTTCAATTGAGATTATCCGGTGATTGGGGGGTATGAAAGGCATGCAGACATTTAGAAGAGATGTTTTTCCAGAGCCGGTACCTCCAGATATTAATATATTCATTTCATACTGGATGCATAACCAGATTAGAGCCAGAACCTCGGAACTGGCTGTTTTATTCCTGATGAAATCGGGTGCGGTCCATGGGTCACGGGCAAATTTTCTTATCGTTATGGTATTTCCCTTAGTCGCAATGGGGCTCAGTATTGCATTGGCCCTGTCCATGGTCATGAGATGGGCATCCAGTAACGGATTCAGAGTGGTTATCTCCCTTCCAATGCGCCTCGCTATTATATTCGCATAATTTGAAATCTGGGCCTCGGACTCCATCATTATATTCGTCTCCAACCAGCCGTATTTCTTGTGATAGACCCTCACGGGCTCCCTTGCGGAATTTACAACGACTTCCTCGATCCAGTCATCATCTAATAGAAATTCTATCTTTCCGAGACCGAGGAGATCCTGGATCAGAGTCAGGACAAAGTGTTCCTTTGTGTCTTTATCTAGTTGCGGTAGTTCTTCATCCAATAGTACCTCGGCATCCTTCTTCAGCTCTTTCTTCAATTCATTCATTAATTTTGGATCAAAGACCTCCGTGGCACTTGGCTCAACGGCCCCAATCAGCTTTTCTTTAATATCATCCAAAAGTGCCATCGTAGCTATATCGATCTCGGGAACGATGACATTATACGTGTGAATAT
>QMZJ01000036.1 GCA_003663115.1 Candidatus Altarchaeales archaeon
ACTGCCCCGGAGTAAATACCTCTCCTCGTCGGCTCCAATTCCTCTATGATCTCCATCGCCCTCACCTTCGGTGCTCCAGAGACCGTTCCGGCTGGAAATATACTCTGTAAAGCATCGAATTCATCCATTCCTGGCTTTAATTCTCCAACCACCTCCGAAACCATGTGCTGCACATGGGAGTATTTCTCTACCTGCATGAATCTCTTCACCTTTACTGTGCCAAATCTTGCAACCCTTCCAATATCATTTCTTCCGAGATCAACCAACATCAGGTGCTCTGCAAGTTCCTTTTCATCCCGTAGCATCTCTCTTTCCAGTTTTTTATCCTCTTCCGGTGTTTCTCCTCTCGGTCTTGTCCCAGCTATTGGATATGTCTCTACCCTTCTATTTTCAACCCTGACCAGCATCTCCGGGGAAGAACCTATTATCTTCCTCTTACCAAAATCAAGGTAGTACATATACGGGGATGGATTGATTCTCTTCAATTTTCTATATACGGAAAATTTATCTCCCGAAAACTCTGTATCGAGGCGCTGAGAGAGAACGACCTGGAGTACGTCCCCGGCATATATATACTCTATGGCTCTTCTTACACTCTCCTCAAACTCTTTTCTGGTTATATTTGACGAGAAACTTCTCAGATTCTGTATCTCTTCATCTCCCGAGCCAGAGGACTCAGAGATCTCATCTGCTATTTCCATCAGCTCTCTCTCGATCGTTTCTTTATCGATCTCTTTCTCATCGAGAAATTGGTGCGATAACAGGTAGGTTTTATTCTCCTTGTGGTCAAAGATCATGTTGTTCTTAGCTAGTATAAATTCGCAGTCGGGCTCTTTCAGATCATTTCTCGTGTTTGAATCCAGATCAATAAAGTAACGAATAATGTCATAGGAAAAATAACCGACAAGACCGCCAAAGAATCTGAAGATCGGATTTTCGACCGCCTCAAATTCGTTCATGAGATTCTTCATTATCTCTAAGGGGTTTTTCCCTCTTATCTCAAGAGACCTTAGATCCGGATCTAAGACATTAAAGATGATGTTCTTTCCATCGATCGTTAATTTCGCCACTGGATTAAATCCGATAAACGAATATCTGGCCACCTTTTCCCCACCCTCAGAGGATTCGAGTAGATACGTATCCCTTCCGCGAACCGCTTCATATGCCTTCTCCGGATCTCTCTCCTCGAGCTCTATATAAACCGGAAAGACTCGCATGTCAGATATATGGTATTTTGTATATAAATATGCAGAAATGTACATATATGGACAGAACAGGAGTAACTATTGTGCCTAACTAAGCACCGTAACCTTCCTGACCCCTGGAACCCTCAACATCTCATCTATGAGCTCCCGTGGCAGGGGTTTTTCCGTGATGATAGTAGTTTCTGCATTCTTGAACATGGGGTCCTCCGCTATGATCTGTCTTATGCTGATTCCCGAATCGGCAATTATCCTTGCAACCCCGGCAATTATTCCCTTTGAAGCGGCGTCCGTGGGGATTATTTCAATGGCACCGTAACCGAGCTCTGGAGCTACGTCTCTAAGGAGTAGTGTGGAATCCAATTTCGTGAATACCCTCCTTAGCCGGGGCTCCCTTAAAATTGAATCAATGGTTGCCCTGATAACCCTCCTGTCGATGTCCAGGACCCTGGCGATGGATGTATACGGAATTTCGATATTCCTCGAAAATAGCCTTCCATCCCCCGATACCCTTATCGCATTCCTCAGGAGAAATTCTGCAACCCTCTTCTGCTCCCTCTTCCTAGAGAGAATCTTTTCTATGTTTAACATCCTATTTATTCTATCTCCCGTCAATAAAGTAATTATTATTCGAAGACTAAAAGAGGTAGTAAAATGCTGACGAATATAAAAACGATGGACGATGTCGATTTTTATGGAAAGAGAACCCTCGTTAGGATTGATATAAACACACCCATCGATCTGAAGACGGGAGAGCTTCTCGATGACAGGAGATTCAAATCGCACAGAGAAACCCTGAGGGAGCTGATAGAAAAGAATGCGAAGATCATCCTGCTGGCGCATCAGGGCAGACCAGGGGATGCAGACTTCACAACAATGGAGAAACACGCAAAGAGGCTCAGTGAGATTATTGATCACGATATCAGGTATATCGACTCGATCTTCAGCTCCTGTGTGATTGAAGAGATAAAGAACATGAAAAATTCGGACATAATGTTGCTGGAGAATGTCAGGTTCTATTCGGAAGAGGTACTGAATAGACCCCCGGACGCCCAATCAAAGACCTTTTTGGTTCAGAGGCTATCCAAGGCCATAGATATCTATGTTAATGACGCCTTCGCAACCGCACATCGAAGTCAGCCGTCGATGGTCGGATTTCCCTTGGTTATGGAATCTGTCGCCGGAAGGTTAATGGAAAAGGAACTGAGGAGTATCGATAAGATAATGAGGAATCCAAAAAAACCCATGGCATTTGTTTTGGGTGGAACGAAGGCGGACGACTCTTTAAGAGCCTCCAGATTGGCTCTGGAGAATGGTACCGAGTACATCCTGGCCGGGGGGGTTGTCGGAAACATTTTTCTGGCCGCAAAGGGCTACAGAATCGGGGAACCAAGCATAGAATTTATCAGGGGGAAGAAGATGGTTGACCAGATAGATGTTGCAAAGGATTTATTGAATGATTATGGCGATAGGATAATTCTTCCAATAGATCTTGCCTTAGACAATCACGGTGAGAGGATGGAGATCCCGGTCTCTGAATTGCCGAAGAACCTCAGGATAAGTGATATAGGAAAGGAAACTGTGAATAGATTTAAGGAGATAATCAAAAAATGCGGGACGATATTTGCCAAGGGGGCATTGGGGATCTTCGAGGAGAAAAACTTTTCCTATGGAACTGTAGAGATAGTAAAGGCAATCGCGGATTCAGAGGCATTTTCGGTAATCGGTGGAGGTCATCTGGTTGCATCCGCCCGAGAGTTAAGCATTGAGGATAAGATAACGCATATAAGCTCCGGTGGGGGGGCCTGTATAAGTTTATTAGCTGGTTACAAACTACCGGCGGTTGAGGCTTTGAGGCAGAAACAATAGTTACATTTTATAAATTAATACCAAATTTATAATCCAGAATGTATAAGATAGGAGAAGCACTGGTTGGAAAGGATAACGAGGTAGCGCATATCGATCTGATCATAGGGGATAAAGAGGGCAATGTCGGTGAGGCATTTGCAAATGGACTGGCCAAGCTATCCGCGGGACATACACCAGTTCTCTCGGTAATCAGGCCGAATCTTCCGTCAAAGCCCTATACCCTGGTCATACCGAAGATAACCATAAAGGATATGGAAGACGCCAATAAGATTTTCGGCCCGGCACAGGCGGCAGTTGCCAAAGCCGTTGCCGATGCCGTCGAGGAGGGCATCATTCCAAGGGACAAGATTGAGGATTGGGTCATAATCTGCTCCGTATTCGTTCACCCAGAGGCAAAGGATTTTAGGAAGATCTATCAATATAATTATGGGGCAACTAAACTGGCATTAAAGAGGGCCCTGCAGGATTATCCCTCATTAGATAAGATCATGTTCGATAAAGACAGAGCGACACATCCGATAATGGGCTTCAGGGTTCCGAGATTACCAAAATGGAATAGACCATACCTGCAGATAGCATTAGACATCCCGGATCTGGAGAGAACTAAGAAGATCATTCGAGAGATCCCAAAGAGCGATAAAATCATCCTGGAGGCCGGAACCCCATTGATCAAGAAGTACGGAACTAAGGTCATAAATGAATTGCGGGAAGTAGCAAAGAGTGACTTCATTATCGCAGACCTGAAAACCCTGGATGTCGGGCAGGTTGAAGTGGATCTGGCATTTGATGATGGTGCAGATGCCGTTGTTGCCTCTGGTCTGGCGACCGTGGAGGTTATCGATAAATTCATCTATGAGGCCAAGAGGCTGGGGATTTACGCCATCCTGGATATGATGAATGTTGAGGACCCCGTCAAAAGACTCAAATCTTTAAAGGAATTGCCCCATATTGTAATCCTGCACAGGGCCATCGACTCGGAAAAGAGTGAGAAGCACAGATTTGGTCTGATAAGGGACATAAAGAAGGAATTTCCGGACCTTTATGTCGCAGTCGCCGGAGGAATCGAACCGGAAACGGTTCCATTGGCTTTAAAGGAGGGTGTGGACATCATCATCGTCGGCAGATTTATCACTCAATCTAAGGATATTGAGAGATCAACGAGGCTCTTTATAAACCAGCTTGGCGGTGACATAGACCTGAAGAGAGTACATGTAGAGTAATTGGTATTCTCCCTGGATCTCAGATGAGTATAACATCCAATCGCATTAGATAATAGATCTATCTCTTCAGGTAATCCCTCACGATCTTTAGAGCACAGTACTTACCGCACATCGTGCAGACGTTTTTACCTACTAACTCGGAGTGCATCTCTCTTATGCTCTTATCGATACAGAGCTTGAACATCCTGTCCCAGTCCAGATCCTTTCTTGCCATTGACATCTCGTCATCCCTCCCTGTATCCCTCAATCTGACGATATCCGCTGAATGCGCAGCGATCTTGGACGCAATTACCCCCTTTTTAACGTCTTCTGCCGTGGGCAGACCCAAATGCTCAGATGGGGTAACGTAGCAGAGAAAGTCTGCCCCATACATAGCAGCTAATGCACCACCAATAGCCCCTGAAATGTGATCGTAGCCTGGGGCAATATCCGTAACCAGTGGGCCCAGAACATAGAATGGAGAGTTGTCACATATCTTTTTTTCCAGAATCACATTTGCTTCGATCTGATCCAGTGGAACGTGACCCGGGCCCTCGATAATAATAGGAACCTTGGCCTTTCTCGCTCTCTTAGTGAGTCTGCCCAGATTTATCAGCTCATGAATCTGTGGAATATCGGTCGCATCGTGAATGCTCGCCGGTCTGAGTGCGTCCCCTAAACTTATGACAACATCGTATTTACTTACGATCTCAAGGATGTGATCAAAATTCTCATATAGAGGATTTTCTCTTCCATTTTTAATCATCCACGCCGCAATAAAACTACCTCCTCTGCTCGTTATCGGGATCAATCTTCTGTTAATCTCCTCCAGAATGTCCCTGGTAATCCCGCAGTGTAATGTGAGGAAATCAACACCGTCTCTGCAGTGCTTTTCAATAACATCAAGAATGAAATCTGGTGTCATATCGGCCTTTTTTTCTATAAAGGCCTGGTATATCGGTACTGTACCCAATGGAACCTTCGTATTTTTTATGATCTCCCTTCGAATGGCATCCAGATTACCGCCTACAGATAAATCCATTAATGTATCCGTTCCAGCGCGTACGGCAGTCCATGCCTTCTCCAATTCCTTTCTCAGGTCAACCACTTCCGGAGAGCTGCCTATGTTGGCGTTTACCTTAACCCTCGTGCCTTCACCTATCGCGAGAGGAGGGATGTCTCTCTCAGAGTTTTTCACGATGACGACTGAGCCCTTGTCAACCCTCCTCCTGAGTTTCTCTTCCGATATCCCCTCTTTTTTTGCAATCTCTTTAAGCATTTTATTTATTTTGTTGAATTCACGAAGTGAATTCCCTTTCTTTCCGTAAACGCTTTCTTTTCCAAAGAAAGGGTTTGCCCGCGCCGAGATTTGAACTCGGGTCGAAAGCTCCGCAGGCTCTCAGGATATCCGTGCTACCCCACGCGGGCCGAGGTAATGATGCCCGAAATTAAATTCTATCTTTCGATGCGTCCTTCGAGGGACTAATGTCTCCTTGAGATTCTTAATGACATCGATACTTCTTATCCCGGGGGCTAAGCGACTGAAAGGAGCGCACACCCTGCCCACATGCCAGCTGAGTGAACAGCTGCGGGGATATCCGTGCTACCCTGCGCGGGCAGTTATATATTTAGGCAATCACGATTAAGTATTAACTGAAATGTATGAACTTCTCATTTATCTGTTAATCGGAATTGCACTCTTAGCGTTTATTTATATATTCTGGAAGGTGATAAAGAAGTTGCTGATAAATTCCGTTATTGGACTCTTTCTTCTCTTCGTACTGAGATTTGCCTTTCAGATTCCGATTCCGATAAACATCTGGACTGTGGGGGTTACGGCACTCTTCGGTCTCGCGGGCGTGGGAAGTTTATTGATTCTCTATCTCGGCGGGATGCTCTGTTAATGTTTTTAAAACAAATTTTATAATTTAACAAGGTGAAGTGCTTGAATCTGAGTAGATTGAAAAATCTGAGGTGGCAAGACCTCCTGTTGATCGGGATTATTCTTATGTATCTATTTCTTCAAAACGGTATAATTTCTCAGTATAAAGCTCTGCCCTCCCCCGTTTACGGCGGTGATTACTATTTCCAGTTAGGTTCTATAAATCATATCAGGTATGGGGGAAATCCCTTGGGGTCGTCCAGTGTACTGGACTCTGAACCTGGATTTTTCATTCTTTACAGTAGTTTGGTTGCAGTATTTGCCAACCTTCTTTCTTTGGAATCTATCGAGGCTATGTTCTATTTTTCTCAGCTTTTAATTCTCACATCCTTTATCGTTGTTTACTACTTTCTTTATTATCTATTCAAAGACAAAACCCTGGCACTACTTGGAGTGGTTATATATTTACCAATTACCAGATTCCCCGTTCTGAAGTATACGGAATTTACAATAGTTCTCATGATGCCCTTGTTCTTTTTCTCTATGTTCTATTTATTCAAAATCGGGAGCCTGAAATCGGGTGTTATAGCCGGAATAGTTTATGGTTTATGTGCCATATCACATGGCGCCGCATTTTTCGTTATTAATGTCTTTTTTATGGTTTTGTTTTTGTACATGGCATTTTTCCAGTATATAATCCCGAATAAGGATCTGAAAGGGGATAGGATCAGAATAAAACTAAATCTGGACAAATCCAATCTAAAAAGGAATCTTTCACATACCCTAAAATTATTTCTTATAGTATTCGTGATTGGATTTTCAATATCGCTACTGTACTGGTTTAAGCCAATTTTCATCTATCATGGAAAAACATCAGGGATTTTAACAGCTTCATATCCCCTGACGAGTCCCGAGTATCAGTCAAATTTTTTAATGAACTTCCTCAGAGGTAATTTCCTCAATTTCAGAAACTTTATAACCTCCTTCACATCCATCTTCTTTTCCGTTGGTGTTGTCTCCCTGTTTCTCTATTTTCTCTCCGAAAAATTAAAATTCTGGGATAAATTAATCGCAAACTATATCTGCCTCGTTTTTTTAACTGCCATCTTTGCGAGTTTCCATTTCCTCCTCACCGAACCCTTATTGGGAATAAATTTTCACCCAACAAGGCCGATGATGTTCACTATGCCTATCGCCAAGACAATCCTTGTTCTCTTCGGAATCTCGAGTCTGATTCATCTAATAAAGATTGAAAAATATAAGGAGTATTTAATTCTGGTGCTTCTTGTTTCTGTTCTAATTCAGCAACCTTCTATCCTCTCGGATAGTATAGAAAATAATGTATGGACTAAGTCGGGTAGAAGCCCGCTACCAGAGCATTTTGAGGAGATGAGCAAGTGGGTTATTGAAAATACCGATGTTAATGACGTTTTCCTGTCAACAAATGAATTGAGCTTTGCTTTTAATGCATTGACTGGGAGAAAGGGGGTGGTTACCAGGAGGGTGTCACATCACTCTCCTTTTCTGGATATAGATCAGCGGGAGGCAGATTTGGCCATTATACTCTATGGGGAAGACGATTCGAAGAGGAGGGAATTACTTAAAAAATACGATGTCGATTACCTCTACTGGAATTATTACTGGATTCAAAGCGAATACACTATTGATCAGAATGGGAGAATAGTGAGCTGGTATGATCCATTGATAACTAAGGATACGCCCTATTTCAGGGAATATCTCGACAGCTATAATATCAGATACTATCCATTGAATACATACCCAGATCCATCCAAGAGGGGTGAAGAATATGCTAAGTCAGATCTCCTGCTTATTGTGCCCCAATATAGGAGTTTAGAACAACCCTGGTCAGAGGCTCTGGACAAGTACATGAGCTTGGTGTGGGAGTATAAAGAAGGAGATTCAACAATTGCTAGAATATACAGGATAAAGGTAGAGTAAATTATTAATTTTCCTCATTACACAATGAAATTAACCATATGTGGATGTCTCTATCTCTACCTCTTTGAAGTACTTCTCAAGCAGTTTCTTTAGAGTCTTCTTATTAAAGTGCTGTATATGTCCAGGAGTATTGCCCAATTTATCCAAGTATGATAGTCTCATAATAAATTTTACTATTGGATTTTCACTCGTATACTTATTATATGTTCCCCCCCCTTCGAATACAATTTGGAATTTTCATAGCCTTGTTTTAGAAGTAAAGCTCATCGGATTTATTATCGTAAGTATGTAACCAACTATTCCAGGAATTACAATTATTATTGAAAATAATAAAATCGAAAATGAAAACCCAATTGATGTTTCTTCACCGAGTACATTAAAACATAAAACTGCTACAAATTCCCTTAAACCTAAACCAGAAATGGTAATGGGCAGATTACCCAAGAGTATCAGTATCGGTAGCGAAAAAGTTAGCAATATATCTATATCTGGATCTAGAGCTCTTAGGATTACTGCCCCCACAATTAGTACCACTGTGTAATATAAGAGAGTTAATGCGAATGCTCTAAACATCACCCCTTTGTCATATAATATTTTATACATGCCTTTTAAATAGTTTCCCTTAGATTCTTTGGAGATTGATAGTAAGTTAAAAACAAAATTCACTATTCTTTCATTCATAATAAAGAATATACCGATAACGACTACAAACAACAGGAGAAAAATAGAGTAGACCAAAATAGAATTATTGAAAAATATGATTATTGATAGAATACTTAGTAGTATAAGTGCAAAGATATCTGTCAACTTCTCCCATAATATGGTTGGCAAAGTTTTTGATTTTTCATGAGGTATATAAAATACCCGCATTAATTCTCCTGTTTTTCCAGGGGTTAGTATTCCATAAAAGACACCTATAACCAAAGCAATAAAAACCTTTGAAAATTTCTCATTTATACCGCTACACTTCAACAATAAATTCCATTTAATGGCCCTTATCAGATACAATAGAGGGGTTAATAACATAGAAAGCATCAACAACGATAACTTCGCATTGGTTAGAGTGTTATCGATATTCTGAGGTTTTATTTTGGTTACCAAGAAAACAAGCAAAATGATTGTAATAGATATTTTTAAGATTAGTTCAATTTTATTTCTTGGAATACTCATTTTTCTTCAGCCTATAAAGTATATCCTCCTCTAGCCTCCGATTGGTATTAATCAAATCCGCAAGTAGCCCTAACACTATTATCTGGAAACCGATAATAATTAAAACCGCTGTTAGAACTGTTGTTGGATAGTGAGGGGCAACATATCCTGTTTGTAGATAATGTATTAAAACAAAAGACCCCGTGGCAACACCACATAGAAATACAAATCCCCCCAAGTAAAGAAAAACCCTTAACGGCTTATAGTTCAGATATGTTCGTAGGATAGTTATTCCTGCTTTCTTCGCATAAATAAATATGTTCTCAATCAATCTTGATTTGCCCTCTCGTTTTCTGAATTGAACTGGAACCTCAACTATTGTTAAGTTCTTGTTTACAGCTTGGATTATCGTTTCTTGAACATAGGTGTAATTGGAAAGGACATTCAATCTCAATACTGCCTCCTTGGTAAATGCCCTGAACCCTGTCTGGGAATCAGAAACTGGATAACCAGAGATAAATTTTGTAACCCATGTTGCTATTTTATTACCTACTTTTTTATGGAATGGCATATACTCAATCCATCCCTTGAATCTCGAACCAAGAACTATATCTGCTTTTCCATCAAGAATAGGTTTTATTAATCTTGGAATTTCTTTCCCATTATATTGTCTGTCAGCATCTATATTTACTATTATATCCGCCCCTAGTTTAAGTGCCGTTTCTAAACCCTTCCTAAAAGCTAGTGAAAGTCCTTGATTATTCTTTAAACTAACAACTTTGTCAGCACCGGCACTTTTAGCTACTTCTGCTGTTTTATCGGTAGAACCATCATCGATGATCAAGACTTCTATGGAGTCTATACCTTCTATAGATCTTGGTATTTCCTTAATAACCAAACCGATTGTTTCTTCTTCATTATAGGCGGGGATAGACACTACAAGTTTCATTGTCATCGATTAGGATTATGTGTAAATATTTTCCACTCCCTAGAGGATTTCTTCCATCTTATTCTTCGTACCAGACTGGACGATTCTCTGAGCCTGCATTCTCTATGAACCTCCAAGGGGATCGCGGTTGATGGTAGATATTTTCTTTCTCTGTCTCGCGGTAG
>QMZJ01000037.1 GCA_003663115.1 Candidatus Altarchaeales archaeon
AAAAACCTCTCGGAGTGGTATCACAGCAGCCTTTTCTTTAGAAAAGAAAACGCTGGCGAAAAGAAAGGGAATCAAATACGTGAAGAAGATGCTTAAAAAGAAAAACCTCTCGGAGTGGTATCATAGGATCCTTGAGGATGCCGAGATCGTGGATTCCAGATACCCGATAAAGGGTATGCCCGTCTATAGAAAATGGGGGTTGTTCATCATCCGGGAGATGCAGAGATATCTCGAAAGGATGTTAGAAGAAAGCAATCATGAACCAACGCTTTTTCCGGTTCTGATTTCGGAAGACACTTTGAGGAAGGAAACGAAGCACATAGCCGGCTTTGAGGAACAGGTTTTCTGGGTAACTCTCGCCGGGAAGAATGAACTGGAGAGAAGGCTTGCATTGAGACCCACATCGGAAACCCCAATATATGAGATGTTCGGGCTCTGGATCAGATCCCACACAGATTTGCCGTTAAAGGTTTATCAGAGCTGTGCGGTCTACAGGTATGAGACAAAACATACCAGACCTTTAATTCGCGGGAGGGAGTTCCTGTGGAATGAGGGGCATTCCGCCCACGTAGATGAGAAGGATGCCGAGAGGAACATAAAAGAGATTCAAAGGATCTACACTAGATTAATCAGGGATCTGCTATGCATCCCTTTCATTATAAATAAAAGACCCGAGTGGGACCGTTTTCCCGGGGCAGTTGATACCTATGCCTTCGATACGTTAATGCCGGACGGAAGAACCCTGCAGATAGCAACTATGCATAATCTTGGACGGAACTTCTCCGAGGTCTTTGATATTAAATATGAAACCGAGACGGGAGAGCATGAATATGTCTATCAGACATCTTATGGCCCCAGCTTCGGTAGGCTCCTGGCGGCAGTAATCTGCATCCATGGAGACGATAGAGGTCTAATTCTGCCCCCGAAGATTGCCCCACTGCAGGTAATAATTATCCCGATAGTCTTCAAGGAATCGGATACCGAAAAAATTCTGGAATATGCAAAGAGAGCCAAAGAGAAACTGGAATCCATTGGGGTGAGGGCAGAGATAGATGATGGAGAAGAAAGACCCGGCGCGAAGTTCTATCACTGGGAGATGAAGGGTGTCCCGGTAAGGCTGGAGATAGGCCCGAGGGATCTGAAAGAGAATAAGATAACTGTTGTTAGGAGGGATACCGGGGAGAAATCACAGATAGAATTTAGAGAGATAGAGAAGATTGAGAATATATTTGACGATATCTCCAGGAATCTAAGAAAGAGGGCAGAAAGGGAATTTGAAAAGGGATTACTCAAAGCCAAGAGTTTAAAAGATATTGAAAATTACGTGGGGAAGGGCATTATATCAGTCGGCTGGTGTAACAAAAAAGAGTGCGCAGAGAAGATTGAAGAATATGCTAGCATTCTGTGTACAGATAAAAATCCAATGAAATGTATAATCTGCAATAACCCCGGAAGAGAGATAAGGATTGCTAAGACATATTGATTCTCACATCACCACAACCCATTGCATTATACCCGAGCGTCTATTCCCGTACCAAAGCCCTGTACCGCCACTACTCTCCAGTCTGCGGGTGTCTCTCAGCTTCTCCAATCTGGATCTTATCCTGCTCAGTATCTCCCGGTCCCTTGTGGAGATATACTCCATGAAGTCATCGCAGATCCTTTGAAGTTCCCTGTCCTCTTTGTATCTAGTCAGGAATTTCTCGAATACCTCCCTGGTTTCGATCAGATCCTTTTTCTCCAGTACCCGGGACATATTTCTTATTACATAAGGGCTTGCTTTAATCATTTTATAGTTTATCAATCCAGATATATATTATTGTTTAACAATTCCATAATATATTAACGATTGCTTCTATATAAATAAAAAATTTATTTCACAAACAGGGCATATAACAAGATGGACATAGAGAAAGATATACTGAATTATCTCCGTAGATTGAATTTCGGAGCATCCAGTACAGAAATCTCAAAAAACATCGGCAAGAGCAGAATAACGGTAGCCAAGCATCTCGAGGTTATGAGGGCCAGGGGTCTCATAGACTTCAAGAGGATCGGTATGGCCAAATTGTGGTACATACGAAGTGGACGCGCAAACATTCAAAGCACTGTAGTGTATTCGGATCTGAGGGAGGAGAAGAAACTGGCAGAAAAACTCGGGAGGGATATAAAAAAAGAGATTGAAGAGCCTGGATTCATACTCATATTCTCATCAACACATATAGACCCAAAAAAATTCTTCAGATATTTCAGGAAGAAATTCACCGAAAAGACGAAAATAATCGGTTGCTCTACATGCGGGGAGATATCAAAACATGGTATGACAGAAAATACCGTTGTTGCGATGGCAATAAAATCGGATCATATAAGTGTTGGAGTCGGAATTGGAAAAAATCTAAAAGAAGATGGGGTTAAAGCCGGGAGGGTGGCAGCTGAAATGGCATTGAATGATCTGGAGCACGATTTTTCCAAAACCATATCACATGGAACAACTGTTGGGGACATACTCAGATTGAATCTATTCTTTGCATTCGTTTTTCCAGATTCCCTCAGCGAACAGGAAGAGAACGCATTGAAGGGAATCTTCGAGGTCTTTGGAACGAGGTGTCCAATTCTCGGTGGTGGCAGTGGTGATAATCTGAGGTATAAGGAAACGTATCAGTTCTATAACGGAGAGGTTTATACAGACAGCATTCTCATAGCTTTGTTCGCCCTGGACTGTAAAACAGATTCCATCAGCGTGCACGGCTGGTACCCCACAGAGAAGAGCGCCTTTGTAACAAAGGCTGAGGGAAGGACAGTTTATGAATTAGATCACAAACGGGCCACGGAGGTTTACGCATCGATGATAGGTATGGATGAACAAGAACTGATCAAACGGAAAAATATCGCGGTTGTAGATAACATTGGATCAAAGTATGTTCTGAGCATTTCAGACATTCACGGTAATAGATGGCTAAAACACCCAAACAAGGCATATAAAGATGGGCGCATAACCTTTTTTGCAGATGTTCCCGAGAAGGTTGTAGTATCGCTCAATGAGGCAACTCCAGAATCCGTTCTAAAATCAACAGAATGCGCACTGAAGAAAATAAGAAAGAGATTTAAACCAAGGATATGTATCATCTTTTATGCCATAGGTAGGAGAAAGTTTCTGGAGGGATACAATGCCTGCGACGAGGAATTTAAGATAATTAAGAAATATCTCAAGGATGTGGATTTCATCGGGTTTTATGCCTTTGGTCAGCAGGGCTTTACATCCACGGGTGTAACGGGACATAGGAACCAGACGGTCAACTTCTTCTTCATCTCGGATGAACTTCTGACTAAGGAGATTCCATAGAACTCCCTTGATCTCTCCAGTTCTCGTGGAGATATTTAAGTACAGAATCAAAAGTATTAGATTGGAAAAATGCCGGTCATGAAAAGAAGACGGATGGAGGGTCCCGCTGGGGGAGCTGGTTTGATTCGCTACTTTGACGTTGATGAGGGCGGTCCAAAGCTTGATCCCAGGCTGGTAATCAGCATTGTTGCCGCCATAATAATCCTGGAGATAATATCCACACTTCTGCTCTCTTAGAACCCTTTCTTTAGGAAAGAAAGCGTTCACGGAAAGAAAGGGAAATTCACTTCGTGAATTTTTATGAGTTGTGTCTTAGTCGGTCACAAGTTGTGACGTGCGCTAGCGCTTAGCCACACTTAACAAAAATTCAAAAATTAGATTCTATGCAGTATCATCGCGAGCGTAGCGAACGAAGATGGCACCTGTTTTGATCAAACTTTTCTTAAAAGTTTGATGGTGAACGCGTCCGGGAGTGGAGATATCTCTCAGATACTGGCTACCTGAGTTTCTTCTCATTTCCGCTACCTCACCAGCACCACTCTCTGTAGTTAGGGCTGCTCCCGCCAGGGCCTGACCCGGTTCCCACAGAGAGCGATCCGATGAGACGAAAATTCATAGTTGAAAACCCAGACCAGTACCTGATCGATAGATCGCCTCCCGGACTTCGGCCCCTCCATGAGGACGATTTGAGGTTACAGGGGACGTCCGGCCCCCCAGCCTAGTTCACCATTAGAATATAGAATTTCATAGCTAAATATCGAAAAATCATAAAATTCAAGTTGAGTCATAAAAACACATAGTATGTTGGATAAAACTGGTTAAATATCAATTAGAATTCAAAATTGTATCAAAATCTATTATGTATTTATATACGAAAAGACAATAATGTTATCTATAATCTTAATTTGATCGAGAATGGATTCCATAGTCAATGCTGCGATACAGCACGGACGGTTGGAGAGGAGAATTGATGATGAATTTGAAGGGGTTGATCATCTTAAAATCGTGGTTCTTGGTTCCGGTGGGGCGGGGAACAATACCGTGAACAGATTACAGCACATTGGTATAGACGGAGCGGAGTTGATAGCATCGAACACAGACAAGCAGGATCTAAAGAAACTGAATGGGAATATTACGAAGATTATGATCGGTGCGAAGCTGATGCGCGGTTTAGGAGCGGGAGGTTTCCCGGAGCTTGGAGAGAAGGCAGCTGAGGCGAGCCGTCGCGAGCTTGCTGATTTATTGGCAAATACTCATCTTTTATTTCTAACTGCAGGAATGGGCGGTGGAACTGGGACTGGCTCCTTACCGGTTATTGCAGAAATTGCCAAAGAGGAAGGGGCAATAGTTGTAGCAATTGTAACATTCCCATTTGAGCTCGAGAGGGCGAGGCTGGATAAAGCGAGAAGTGGTATTGAAAAATTAAGGAAGGTTGCCGATACCGTAATAATAATAGACAACAATAAACTGGTAGAATATGTCCCCAATTTACCCCTGGATAAAGCCTTCTCCGTAGCGGATGAGGTCGTTGCCAGGGCAGTCAAGGGCATTACTGAGACGATAATGGAACCGAGTCTGGTAAACCTCGATTTTGCCGATATAAAGGCAGTACTTGACGGAGGAGAGGTTGCAGTTATATCTGTGGGGGAGGGAGAAGGCCCCGACAGGGTGGATAAAGCTGTTGAAAATACCCTGCAACAACCCTTGCTCGATGTGGACTATCGCGACGCATCTGGAGCCCTAATTCATATTACTGGAGGGGAGGATATGACCCTTGGGGAAGCAAACAGAATCGGGGAATTGATAACCAAGGAACTTAGACCAGAAGCAACAGTAACATGGGGGGCGAGAATAAATCCAAATCTACACGAGAAGATAGAGGTAATCACTATAATAACTGGTGTTAAATCCCCACACATACTCGGCGCAAGAAGAGCAACCGATGATGCAGTCCTGTACACAGAGGAGTTTCATAACTGGGCGGGGGATATATGCGAGGTCTGAACAGATCCCTAATCACCTTTCATCTCTTTCGTAACATCAAACACCCTCTTGGCGAGATTTTCAACCGTAGATATACCTAACTTGTCCTTTAGAACATCCCCGGGATCCCTGCCGACTGCAATTCCGCCGAAGTGAGCGGTCTTTCTATCGGCAACAACTATCATCTCATGCAAAAGCATCCAGTTATGAATCTGAATACATACATGTTCCTGACCCCCGTTCCTGCTTCCGCCTACCGCGATAGAACCACCAACCTTTCCAGATAATCTGTAGTTATCTATCCTCAGGGGCAAGGTTCTGTCGAAGAGGGCTTTCAATTTCCCAGAAACCGAAGCAAAATATGTTGGGGATCCAATTATGATAGCATCCGAAGACTTCATCTCATCGAGAATCTCATCGACGTCATCCCGAGCAGATTCCAGCCAGTAATTAATCCTTTTCTCAGCCAATGAAATGAACTCTGTATCTGCGCCCCTTTTCTTGCACACGTCGAGAGCCCTCCTGACTAAGAGATCCGTATTCCCCCCTTTTCTGGGAGAGCCACTTATGCCGAGAATTTTCATGGATATGATTTAGGAAAGTGAATTTATAAAATTATTTAGATCCCTTATGCGTTTAATAGCGGGGTGTCCTTCGCCCAGTTCTCTCTTAATCTTCTCTATCGTCTTTTCTATCGGAACTACTGAGGATCCATCAATAATGTTGTCTGCATGGGCTATTACCTTTTCCTCCAGGGTTTCAGGCAGATAATCCTTTTCCGGAAGCCCGAGGCATTTAGCCTCTTCCTTTGTTAGGCCTGCTCCAATGTGGGTCTCACACACCCTCGCAAATTTTTCGAGTTTTAATTTTCTCAGGATCTTTGCGCCCTCGATACCGTGTCTAATTCCATGAGTTCTACATCTTCCGATGTCGTGAAGTAATGCACCGAGTTCAACAAAATCTACATCGATCTCGTGACCATTATTCCTTATTCTCTGGGCAATTTCTCTGGCAAGTTTAGAAACAGCGAGCATGTGAGATATAACCCGTTCATCACAGCCCTCTTCACGTAGAAGTGACAGAGCCTCAGATCGACTTAAGGAAATTATTGATCCTTGCAATTTCGGTCTCTATTTTACTAATTTCATCGGAATTATCGAGATTTACATAGGGTTCATTACATTCGGGACATATGAAGTTAGTATCCATCGCCTTTTCGAGAGAAACCCGCGAACAAGAGCATCTGAAGGTACCGTTTTTCTCTTCATCCAGCTTCCTATAGAGATCATCCAACTTGCCATGAAGATAATTACTGATGTATTCCTCTATCTTATCACTACGTTTTTTCCACAGATAGGTATACCAACCTGTTCTCTTATCCTTTATACGCTCGTATTCCACCAAACTTCTAGCATGTAAATCATTCAGGAGT
Source organism: Candidatus Altarchaeales archaeon (assembly GCA_003663115.1). Taxonomy (GTDB): domain Archaea; phylum Altiarchaeota; class Altiarchaeia; order IMC4; family QMZM01; genus QMZJ01. Next base: position 6,759 of record QMZJ01000037.1, read on the forward strand.
GTCCTAACAATTGTTTCCTTAACGTTCAATTCAGCTGCCAGTTCTTCATCGCGTTTCGGTTTAGAAAGCTTTTTTATAATAGTAACATGATCCTCACTCATAGATTCAACTAGGATATTAACTATTAGTCCATTATCCATGTTAATCTCCATTATCTTTTAATTCGACTATTTAGTATATTATTATGGATTGAAAAAATAAATATCAATATGTTCGAATATTTTTCAGAAATTGCAAGGGACACTATTGAATCAAATGGGCTTCTGGGTATATTCGTTATCGCAACACTGGAATCTTTCATATTCCCCGTGCCAACTGCGATAATAATAACGGCCGGTACGGCTCTGAACCTAGATCCCGTGTCTGTTGTCATATTTGCAACCACTGGTTCAGTTATCGGTGCGGTGATCGGGTATTTTATAGGGATAAAGGGTGGCAGGCCCGTTTTAATCTGGTTATTTGATGAGAAAAAGATTAAGAGGGTCGATAGATTATTTGAAAAATACGGCGTTTATGCGGTGGGACTTGCCGCATTCAGTCCATTGCCCTTCAAGATATTTACTATATCCGCCGGAGTGGCGAGGATGAACATCCTCCCCTTCGTATTGATTTCCATACCCTGCAGATTCCTGCAGTTTTTGCTCTTCGCACTCTTCGGGAACTGGCTCTCTGGGTTCCTGTAGAACAACCCTCTTTCTGGAAAGAAAATCTGTCGGCACTCATTCTGGGTGGCTCTCTGGGTTTGGTTTGGGCCCCTTTTATAGTTCCTCTAATTTTTTCCACTGCTCCTTAAGGGTTTTCCAGTCCCTCATTAAACCCTCTTCTTCTGGTTTTTCTTCTTCCAGTTCTCTCTTATCCTTTTTTCTACCCTCCTCCTCTCTGGATATCGGTGCCCTCCGCCTTCTAAAAATCGCAAATATTACAACAAGAATTATCGCTACAAGGCTAACAATTGTTATGGGATCAAACAACAAAGAGGGAGTATTAGATCCTCTCGGTAGGGTGGTCGTGGTGGTAGTGATGGATGTGGTTGTTGTAGAGCTCTTTTTTAACAATTCGTCAATTGTGTTCATTAAAGAATCGCATCTTAATATGCCATCCGAATCCCCGATCTCTGTGTATATTTCTCTTGCACTTTGCAGGTATTTTTTGGCCGATTCATAATCCCTAACGCTGTAATGGGTCAGTGCCTTTGCATACTGGGAATCTGCCTCAATTCTTCGATTACCTGTTAATTTTTCATTGATGTCCTCAAGCAATGAATCGCACTCTAAAACACGATCCGATTGATTTAACTCGAGATATAATTGCCTTGCCCTTTCGAGATAATTTTTTGCCTCTTGATACCTATACAGCTCATATGCCTCCATACCCAATGCATAATATCTGTCCGCACTCCGTCTCTCAATGAATGTCCCAATTATCTCATAGTTATAAATCACTCCATTGGATGCAACTATTAGATTCTCGTATCCATCATCATCCAGATCTATGGAGAATATCTTATTAATATTTCTGAGGAGCAGTTTGTTATTATTGTACTTGAATCGATAACTCCAACTGAGCTGACCTCTGTCGTCAATCACATACAGAATATCATCGGATATCAGTAATACCTCATTAATGACATCTCTATCAAGAGTTTTCATATACATGGCACTGATACAGGATTCTGGCTTCATTCGATACTCCCATAATTTCTTACCATCTCTATTAATGACCTCAATTCCGGATATACCAGAGCTAGAATTCCTAAAGCTAAATATTATGTCGTCATTCTCATCGTTGTTTATATCCGAGGTATATATATTGTTAACATCACCCAGCACATCGTAACTGGCGTGTATACTTCCATTACTGGTGAAGACGTATATCTTATTTCCCGAACCAACGATGATCTCTTCATCGCGGTCGTGGTAGAGATTGGAAACGTCTGCACTCCAGAATTCTCTGCTAACTGTCATGTTAGATTTTGACAGTAGCTCTCCGGATCTATCGAAGATAGCGATGCTTCCATTCACCGAGGATGACTCCGAAAAATTCCAGCCCTTACCTGTGGTTTCATTCCAGTCGCATTCCTTCCACGTCACGTTTTGATAACAATTACCGGTTAGATTATCCCAGAAGCACCCATCGCAGGTACACTCGGCCTCTGTGTCATAGTCGGTATATTTGATATCCCATTCAGTCCAGCAATATCTATGCCTGTAGACGATGCTGGTATACTTCTTAAAGTAATTGTTGATATAACCACCTGAGACAATTATGACCTCGTCTTTATCATCCCCGTTGATATCACTAACGATTATTGACCTTACCCACTGGTCAATCTCATCCCACTTATTAATTTTTCCATTATCTATAACATAGAAACTACCTTTGTTTTTAAGCACCTTATAAAGTAGATCTTTCTCCTCAGGGATCCCATCTGGAGGAGGATATGCTTTATTTAGATCTATCTCCTCGGTCTCCATCCACCCCAGGCCCAAGAGAATTTCACTCTCATTATCCTCATCTATATTCGCTATCTTGACAACATATATCTTTCCTGGGGTTTGTATGGTATACTGCTCCGTTAGATTTCCATCCTTGTTAAGAATATATAGATTCTTGCCAGATGCAATAATTACAACCGAATCGTTGTTCATTCTTCCAGAGGCTAAAGCGGTGATATCATCATTCACTGAATAACTCCATGTCAGGTTAATGTCCTCATCACGGGGAGAAATCTGAGCATAGGAAGTGATCAAGAAGGATATAACTATAAAAAATACAGATATCGAGATGAACTTATTTTTAGACATTTTAAAGCATCAGATAATTCTATCATAAAATATTTACATTTACCTATTTAACTATGCTTCAATTATCTCGTTCTACGTATAATAACTATAACTACACGTAAATCGGCCCCGGGGTCGGGGTTTCGGGAGCTTGTGCGGGGGTTGCTGGAATTTCGGTAGGAATTTCTCCTGGCTTCATTCCAGTTCTGTCCATATATAGGCGAGTCCACCAAACCACGGAGAGAGGAGTTATAACCACCACTATGAATATTATGTAAAGTATCCATATACCCAGATTGATAAAAATCCCGAGCAGGGGTATTACATTCATGAGTGAGGTAATAACCTGTATAACTAAATCACATCCCCACAACAAAGCTTGCGTAACAAATAAAAGAAAGACGACAGAAAGCTTGTTTTTCATAACTAACCTATAACCTTTTTTTATTCCCTCTATCGCTCCCAGATCACCAATCACAATAGCATATGGTACTAGAATCAAAATTATATTTAAAGCCAGCTGATATAACATCCACATGGCAAAACCAAATACTAATAGAGATACGCCCACATTAATCATCTTTGATAGGAATGCAATAACTGCGGGAATAAAAAATAAAAGCCCTGGAATTGTTATCAAAAAGATGAGAATGTAGGCAAAAAATAGGCCGAGAAACTTCTTCTTTCCATAATAGATCATCTCTGATAG
>QMZJ01000038.1 GCA_003663115.1 Candidatus Altarchaeales archaeon
CGGATAGGTCGTGCCACCGAGAGAGACCATCTTTTCCGCCATAGCCTCTAAAAGGGCGGCTTGGGTCTTCGGCGGGGCCCTGTTAATCTCATCCATCAGTAGGATATTTGTAAAGATTGGGCCCTTCTTTACGATATATTGGCCCGTACTCTCATCATAAAAGGATCCACCAATGATATCCTTAGCACTCAGATCCGGGGTTCCCTGAATCCTGGTATATTTACAATCCAGGGTCTTAGACAGGGTCTTAGACATCATTGTTTTTCCGGTCCCCGGCACACCCTCAAGCAGTATATTTCCACCACAGAATAGAGCAAGTAGTATCTCTTCTATGACCTTGTCATTACCGATAACTACCTTATGAATCTCGTCATGTAATTGAGCAAACAGTTGTTTTATGTCTCTGTCCCTCTCCATCCCCCTAAGTTCTGCCATATCATATAATTTCTCCTATGTACTTAAATACTTTACTTGGCTCTTCTACTCTTAACACTAACTAATAAATCCCTGCTATCTTTCTGGTTTTTCTTTAGGAAATCCTCGTATTCCTTATCCCCTCCACTTCCCAGCAAGTCTTCGAAGGTATTGATCGATTTCTCCAGCAACTCCTCTGCGGTTTCGTAATCCTCATTCTGTATGGCCATCCTTGCTTTTACCCTGAAGGAGAACGCGCGTACAACATTCACCTGGAGTTCCATCCACCGCTTTTCCTTTTCTCTGTGCGTTCTTTCTATCGCCATTCTATAATATTCTATTGATTCACCGAGATATTTTTCAGAGCTGGAGAGGTCCCCCATGGCTTCATAACAATCCCCAATCTTGAAGTGTGTATCCGATAGTTGACTGAGTTGCTCCGAGCTGAGCTTTTCGATCTTCTTTAGTTCATTGATATGTTGCTGGTAAGAATCTATGGCTTTTTTATAATATTCCACCATCTTAACGGAATCGCTGGATCTCTTGGGGGTAAATATTCTATAACACTCTGCAAGCCCTTTATAGCCCTCTCCGGCATAAAAATAATTCTTATTTTTTAACTGAGTATCTGCATATTTTTGATACTTTTCTATCACATCTCTATAGTTTTTATACTCCATCACGGGTTTTTCAACAATTTCGATAGATACCAGGTTTGATGCCTTCACATACTTGTTCCCTCGTTTATCCTCATAGAGGACCTCCAGGGGTTTTATTCGGTATTTTCCTCGTTTTTTTGTGATCAATTTGATGAAATCTCTGCTAGATTCCTTTGCCGCCAGTTTCTCAATTGGAGAGGGTGGTTTTATGAGCTCGAGATCCTCGGGGAGCTGAGACAAAAATGTGATCTTATTTATCGGCTGATTTCCCTGATTGCTTATATTCATATTAATTATGAGAGGCGTACCAACGAAGGAATAGGAATAACGATCCATAAGCAGTGTGATCTCCGGCTTTTCGCCGATTTCAGTCAGCATTTTCCTGGCTTCTTCCATATTATCCTCCAGAAATTTCAGATACCTCTCGTTCCATCCACCCCTGGCGATAGCTTTCTCGAAATTCTCTATCGAGGTCGATAGAAGATCGGTAGCTAAAGGGTAATCGCCGTGTTGAATAGCGAGCTTTGCACTTACCTTTGATAGAAAGGCATTGGCCAAGATTGCCCGATCCTTCATTCCGTTCTTTTCAAAGTAGTCCAGTGCCTTTTTAAAGTATTTCTTAGCATTGAGTAGATTATCTAGCATTCTGTTAGATTCTGCAACCCCCAGATACGCCTCGCCTATGTTAGATGTCTCATCCTTGGTCACGCCCATTTTATTTAATTTATCTATATATTTGAGGTATTCTTGAATTGCCTTGTTGTATCTATTGATCATGGGGTCCTTCTGATTGAGTTCACCATAGCAAATTCCTGCCCTTCTATAGCCCTCTCCGGCATAAAAAAGATTCTTATCTAACTGCTTATCTGCATATTCTGTAAAGGATCTTGCAGCCTGAAGGTATTCATTGATCTCCAGGTAACACTCTGCAGCATGATATAGTTCACCCGCCTTCTTATACCTCTCGGCTGCTATCGTACAGGTTTCAAAGAAATCCCCGATATCCTCTCTCTTCTCTATCAATCCCGCCTTTAGATAGAGCTCTCCGGCCTTCGGATAATTTTCTAAGCTGTCGTAACACATCGCGGCTTTTTTGTAGCATTTTATCGCCTCAGCAAAGTTATTTTCCTTTACTCTCGCATCCCCGATCTCAGAATAGATCTCCGCCGATTTTTTATAGCCCTCTAGGTATTCTGTTCCTTTTTCCTCAAGTGCGCCATATTCGGCATACTTCAGATAGAAATCCGCTGCACAATCATATTTCCCAAGAAGCTTGTAACACTCTGCTACATCCCAACAGCTATGGGCTGCATCTATTTGATTGCCCAATCTCAGACTAATGTTTGTAGACTTGATATAATATTTTATCGCATCCTCATATCTCTTCATTTTCCGATAGCATCTTGCAGCATTTTTGAAAGATGTAGAAGCAAAGGCATCATCATTGTCCAGGCTGATCTCCGCTGCTTTTATATAATAATATGTTGCATCCTCAAGGTTGTTGGTTTCCTCATAATCCTGAGCGATTCCCGTATATGTCTTGGCCACATCTAAATAATGTTCAAGCTTCGTATCCAGTTCTGCCGAGATTATATAATATTTTATTGCTTCATCATGCTTCCCCTGCTTTCTAAGAACCTCAGCAACCTTTTTATAGTCCCTACTGGCGGCACTCATGTTCCCCATGCCCGAGTTGAGTTCCGCAGATTTCAGGTAGGATTCAAATGCACTCTCATAGTCCTTTGCTTTCTCATACAGATCACCCGCCTTGGAGTGGAATCTACCCGCAACGAGGTTATTTTTCAGCTTTAGGTATATCTCTGCGATCTCTTTAAAACACTCTGCGGACTTTCCATAAAGCCCTATCTCATCATAGGTCTTTGATGCGAACTCAAGGTATACATTTGCGCTGGTGTAATCCTCAAGCTCCATATACATACTTGCCGCCTTTTTGTAGTATTCTGCAGCCCTTTCAAAATCTCTTAATCTGTCTTCCTTTTTATAGTGCTTTATCTTTTTGTAGCAATCACCGATCTTTATATAGTAAGGAACCAGGTTGAGATAATCCCTTACGGTGTATTCTGGCCTGGATTTAATTATCCGGAGTTTCAATTCCATAAAATTGAGATATGCGTCCAGTGCGAGCCTGAAATTATTACTTTTTTCATAGTGCTCGGCTTTTTTCAACCACTCCTTCAGCTCCATGTTCTCCTTGGTTCTTTTCATCCACTCAGATGCTGCTTTTTCCTCGGACGATATGATTCTCTCAAGGGTTTTTCTAATGTCACCCGTCATTTTAATTTTTCTTCTATCATTAGCTATTAAAATTTAAGAAATAAAACCGTGTTATCTTATATGTTTCTGGAGATCAAAGAAAGGGTCAGGGAACTGCTGGAGGGGGCTCTGGAAAAACCCATAGCCCTCGATGACATTACAGATTCCTCAATAGCGGATCTCTCGTCTACAATAGCCTTTAAAATAGCGAAAGAACAGAGGAAGGACCCGGAGATTATAGCTGATGGACTCGTAAAAAGGATGAGACCAAGAGGGTTTATCAAGGAGATAAGAGCGGAGAGAGGGTATATAAATTTCTTCCTGGACTATTCTAAGTTGATTGTTCCGGCATTAAAAGAGGTAAGATCAAAGAAAGGGGATTATGGTAAACTAAAAACGAGAAATAGAAAAATTATTCTAGAGCACACGTCAATAAATCCCTCGGGGCCTGTGCATATCGGCAGATTGAGAAACTCGCTAATAGGGGATTCCCTCTCGAGAATATTGAGATTTAACGGTTACGATGTTGAGACTCACTACTATGTGAATGATGTCGGGAAACAGATAGCGATAATTGCGCAGGGGTTCAAGGAGGGCATCGAACAAGACGAATCAATAATTAAAGATTACGAAGAATACAAAGACAAAGGGGATTTCGAGGTCTTCTTTGAATATGTGGCGGCAAATAAAAGATTTGAGTCCGATCCGGATTTTGCCGAGAGGGTTCAGAGGCTTATATGGTCGGCCGAGAATGGAGATGAACGAGCGCTGAACGAAATGGCTAATGTTGCAAAAAGATGCCTGGAGGGTCAGAGGGAGATCTTCGAAAAGTTAGGTATAGAGTTCGATTTCTTTGACCTCGAGAGTGAATACATAAAGAAAGGAAAGGTTAGGTCTGTTCTGAATTTCCTGAAGAAGAGCCGGTACGCTGAGGTTGACGAAAGTGGTCTGGGTCTAAATCTCAAGGACTTTGGACTGGAAAGACGCACGGGTCGTTCAATCCTGGCAAGAAGTGATGGAACATCCGTCTACCTGGCGAGGGATGTAGCATATCATCTCGAGAAGAGCAAGCTGGGGGATAGAATGATAAATGTCCTCGGGGAAGATCACAAATTTGAGTTTTTAGAGCTTAAGACGATTCTTACCGAGATTTATAAGTTAAAAATTCCATTGGATGTCGTTCATTACTCCTTTGTAAATTTTGAGGGTGGAGAACTCTCAACCAGAAGGGGTTTAATCGCCCCGGTTGATAGACTAATTGATGAAGCGGTAGAGAAGGCGGAGGAGGAGATAAGGAAGAGGAAGATTGCGAGCAGAGACATGGCCCCTCTGATAGGGATCGGGGCAATAAAATACCACATCCTAAAGACAACACCCTCAAAACCAATAACCTTCAGATGGGAAGATGCCCTGAGCTTCGATGGGGACTCTGCCCCCTACATACAATATGCCCACGCCAGATGTTGCAGCATCCTGAGAAAATCGAAGACAAAGATTGAGATTGAGGAAATCGACAGGAACCTGGAGGACGACGAAAAGAGGCTCTTACTGAAGATACTAAAGTTTCGGGAGATCGTTGATAAATCTGGAAGGGAATTAAAACCAAACATAGTTGCAAATTATCTGTATGAATTATCCTCGTTGTTCAGCAAATTCTATAAGGAATGCCCGGTTCTTTATGCCGAGAGAGCTATCAGGGATAGACGGCTTTTGTTGGTGGACGCCAGCAGGCAGGTAATAAGAAATGGTTTATTTCTCCTTGGAATTGAAGCGCCCGAGAGGATGTAACTAAAGTGTACCCTGCTCCCCGAGAATAGAATCCAGGCTCAGATGATTGTCATTCAGGGAAACACTATAGCTTCCCCTCGAGAGAAGTGTCTTAATATCAAAGAATCTTGGTCTCTTCTTGTGGAATTTTACCGCAATATATGCCCTAGCCTTGGAGATGTCCGAGAGCTTTTTTAGGGAGAGCGCCGCCTTTTTTAGATTTATCTTATCCTTCCTCGTTGCCTTACATTCAATTACGATGATCTTCTTATCTTTAATCCCAATGACATCCGGGACCGGAAAGCCTACTGTCCCACTGCCAGCTGCACGCATGGCTGCCCATCCATGCTTCCATAATTCATTAACTATGTCCCTCTCAAATCTTGCACCCTTCTGATAGTTTGTCATTTTTATTTTTAAATTGCTTCAATTTTTAACAGCGCAGTTAATCACCCCTCACTCCAGTGACAGGTACCAGGGATTGGAATCTTCCAGAATTCTCATTACCTCCCTCCTCAGTTTTTCTATAGAATCCCGATCTATCCTGTTCCCCCTGAGGGACTCTCGATCTACCGATATCGTTATATTAAAGACCTTGTTGTTCCAGTGGATTCCAGAGTCCAGGAGGTCATCGATTTCATCGATCTTGGATAGTAGAGACTCCGGAATTTCCTTATTCTGTGAAATCAAGCGGTTTGTCATCATGTCTAACCTCGCAGATTCATAGGCGATGTCCAGGGCATGGGATCTGACCCTTGCATCGTAATCCTTACAAATGGCTTCTAACTCGGGTTTCCATTCAAATTCGGAGTCCCTCTCATGTATCATATATATCCTGAGGATGACCTCCTCCCCCCAACCGGGGATTAATTTTTTGAGTATATTCATCTCTCTTTGATTATATCTTATTATAGAATAAAATAAATTCATCTAAAATTGGTGTGCCCAAAATGTACTATTAGGTCCAAACCAAGAAGCTCAGATTGTTTTTCCTTTGTGTCACATGCCCCGTATGTGGGGTCTGTAAAAATAATCACGGTTGCATTGGATTTCTCCTCGATCTCCTTTGCGATCCCCACGGCATATTTCTTCAAGCCCTCTGGAAATTGTAAGCCTATGAGTTTCGCCCCGCTTTTTTTGATCTCTTTCAGGATTCTGTTAACCTCGAAGTCGTAATCAAGTGGTTCAGACATCTTCCCTCCCCTCTCAGCCAATTTTCTTCATTTCTAGCTTTATCTTTCCTCCGTCTCAGAGAAATTGCCCGTATGTTACGTATCACCCCATCTTAATCCCTCTTTTTATCCTCCTTATCTCCCTCAGGACGGCTAACTCCTCCTCCGTCAGTTCTTCTTCAGACAGCTGCTTCATATCATCGGATGAGATAAATGTATATACCGTATCGTTTTCATGGAGCTGTCTACCCATCGTTACCCCCTCAATGGCTATGGCAACCCTCTGCCCGGTTGTTGCCGATTTTATGGTTTCTCTCTCCAGCTGGATCTGCTTGATCCTCCCGACTACCCTCCCATCTTCTCTCATTAGCCTGCAACCAGAGGCTATGGTTCCCGCCAGAACTTCAACGCCCACAATTGCAGGTTTACTCTGTCTGAATACGTGTTTCGGCAGTAATCTTATTTTTGCCGGTGTGACAATCTTGCCCTCTTTTTCCAGTCTCTCCCTCTCCCGTTTTATCCAGTCCTCGTAGTCCTCCAGCAGTTTGTATATGATTCTACCCTGGAATATCTCTACATTCTTGTTTTTTGCTAAAATCTTCGCATCCCTTAGTATCTCAGAATTGAACGCTAAGATAACCCCCAGAAATTTATCCTCCAGGCTGACCGCAGATGCCTCTATTACATCGGAATTTGAGACCTTTCCGATAGTTGCCTTCTTTATTGGAATATTTTTTTCCTTTAATGTGTTTATTAATGCCTCCAGAGAACCAATGGTGTCCGCTTTTAAAACAACTCCAGTTGTATCTGTGTGTATCTCAACATCCTCGATCTCCCGCCTAATCTTCTCGACCATCTCCGAACCGCCAACATACACCGGAGCCCCGGCCAGTGCGTGTTCCAGATTTGGGGCTGCTATTTTAACCCCGGAGGCGGCACAAACCTCGGGGACATTCTCGAATCTATCCCTTGGGTCTCTCATCTCATCCAGCGGCTTTGGTTTTAATAATGCCTTGACCTTCGTTAAAATCGGTTCCTTACTGCCGACGACGATCTGATCCCCTTTCCTTATGATCCCCTCATAGAGGATAACATCTATGGTTGTCCCCAACCCCCTCTCCTCCTTTACCTCCAGGATGGTTCCCCTGCCCGGTGTATCCGTCTCTATAGTCAATCTTTTTCTCAGATACTGTTGCGCCAAACCCATCAGGATCATCAGGAGCTCTGGAATTCCATCACCGTTCTTTGCGGAGATCGGGACAACTGCGACCTGCTTTGTAAAGTCGTGAATATTCGAAAATAGATCGGAATCAAATCCCTGTTCAGATAACTGAGAAAGTAGTTTATAGAATTTCTTGTAGAACTCATCCTTTACGTGTTGCTGTTGATTCTCAATCCTTTCCTTGGAATTCCAGCCGTGAATCATATCTATCTTATTAGCTGCCACCACGAATGGAACCCTGTTCTGCCTTAGGATATTTATCGCTTCGATGCTCTGAGGCATTAACCCCTCATTAATATCAACTACCAGTATCGCCAGATCCGCAACACTCCCCCCTCTCCTTCTCAGATTTGTGAACGCCTCATGCCCCGGAGTATCGATAAATAATAAACCCCTGATCTTTATTTTAAGCCTTAATTTGTCAAGCAATGGACCACATATCACCCTTATTGTTCCAAACGGAACATCAGTAGCTCCAATGTGCTGGGTAATCCCTCCAGCCTCCCTGGAGGCTATAACAGTGCCTCTAATCCAGTCAAGAAGTGTCGTCTTCCCATGGTCTATGTGTCCCAGTACAGAGATAATTGGTTCTCTGATCTTCGTCTCGGGCATATATATTATTGGGAATTCTAGGATTAAGTAACGGGATTTAATCCTTTCTTTCTACATTACTCTGAAGCAATTTCTCCCGAATCCCACCTTACCACGGCGGGTGGCAAAAACTCTACATCCTTTATCCTGTACTCCAGAATCGCCCGGTCATCACTATCCAAGGTTCCTATGCGCCATATCAATTCGGTATCCCTCCTCTCGACCCCGGCGGTTAGGACATCCACCTCCGCCCCCTCCGGAATTCTGTCCACGATTACGCAGTTTTTTATCTCCCTCTTTGTTTTGTTCCATACAATGACCTTAACGCTCTCTCCATCCTTTTCTTTCTTTATTTCTACATTCCCGAGCTGCGAATACCCCTGGACGATGATAAATATAAAAATGGCAAATAGGAATAGTAGTAATGGAATCAGAATAAGCATCCAGTTTAATCCTCCCCTCTCTAAGGGCATACAACGGGCATGATCAACAACTATCTGTGTCCTCTTCCGGTCCAATTCCTTTCCATTCATGTCATATAAAATCGCGATAACATCAAAGGATGTGGGTGAGATATTCTCGGGCGTTTTCCAGCTGAAGGGTATGGTTTTTACGGAATCGGCTCCAATTAGCCCAGTGTCCTCCTTATCTGTGTAGACTATATTGCCCTTCTCATCCTTAATTTCTAAATTCAGGTATCCTTTATTCTCGAATTTTCTGCTTATCACATCGACCCTTAAAGTGGCCGACGAATCGGGGCAGTATATTGCATCGGGTTTATCTGGAGCGATTTCTGCTATACCGAAGTAACCCTTTGAGACCGGTAGGATCGGTTCACCATTTAGATAGCTCGTTACAATCGTTCTTGTCTCACCTGGCTCTATCCTCCTCGGGTTATAATAGAGAATAACGGCAGAATCCCCCAGGATGGATCTGGAGGGGTCTATTTTATATTCCCACGAGGAATACATGCTATTTTTCCAATATGCAACGATAACCCCGTCCGGATAGCTCTCCTTATCCAGGATTCCGGTAGATATCACAGATGGGTTGTCTACCATATTATAGGCCTTCCAGTACCTGAAATTTAGATCTGAGCCATGATATTCTGTCTCGTCAGACCTCAGACCATCTCCGGGGATATAGATCGGAGCACCGTCATTCTCCCCCAGCATGGTATCCAGATGCAGTCTAACCCCGACATTAACTACTCTATCGCCATGATTTGTTACCTCCGTTTTTATCCTGACCCCCCGGTCGATCAGCTCGAATCTCTCTTCCACGAGAATATCCTCTGGAAGCCTCCACGATAACGAAATCCCATCATCCTCGATCTCTGGCTTCTTATCGATATATGGATCCATAAATATCTTATTTCTCGAATCTATGGAATTGGTATAAACTATGTCATTAACCTTCACGCTCAGAAAAGTACCCTCCCACGGTTTTGGATACAGATAGGTCAATCTCTCCCACTTATTCCCATCATAAAGACCGCCGATGGAGAACGTCCCAATATTTCTACACTTCTCAACCGTGAGATGGATACCCTTTGATACGTCCTTAAGTTCTACCTCGCAGTGCTCGGATGTAATTGATTCAGATAACATCAATACGACAAAAATTAACAGAATGTATCTACGCCACTGAAACATTTTAAATCCCTTATTATATTAAATTCATCAGAAAAAAGATTAATCTACCCTGTAATTTTCTCACCAGAGTCCCATCTCAACCTGGCCGGGAGCAGCGCCCCGCCCCCCAGGATCCTGTATTCCAGAACTACAGTGGCTCCGGGTGATAGTTTTCCTGTCTCCCAGACGAGTTTATCGCTCTTGAGTTTTGCATCAATTATTTATTTATGGAATTCAAATAGATATTATGGCCGGTTTCGAGGTCTGGCTGGTTGTGGGTATAATATTC
>QMZJ01000039.1 GCA_003663115.1 Candidatus Altarchaeales archaeon
TGGGTTTTAAATTACACAAACTGCCACTGTCAGTTTACACCAGGGTGCGGCATTCACTTCGTTCAGCCACACTTAATTCTCCAACAATCCCCTGCACCTTTCACAGAGAGCCATGGGTTTTAATTTCGCCTCGGCCAAGGAGTTAGAGAACTGCATCACACAGCTGTTTTTGCAGTGCCGTAATCCCATAACGTGACCGATCTCGTGTATCGCCTCCTTCTGTATCAACTCGATGGAATCCAATCTGTATATCGACAAAACTGCTCCCTGTCCGATGGATGCATAGCCAAAGATAAAGTTCATTCTCTCACAATACAGGTCCTTGTCTATAACCCACAGCGCGAGGTCTCTTTCCTTGTTCTGGATTAGATATTGTAAAAGAATTGATGCGTCGTATTGGTCCCTCCTGGGATTGTATGCCACGTCCAGTGGCTCAAGAATCCTGGAGTCATTTGTCTTCAATCCATAGGTTTCTTCGAGGACCTTTTTAATTTCTAGAATTACCTCCTCACAGTTTTTTGCATAAAGGATCTGTAGCTCTTTCATTCTTTATTCGATTTGAACCACTCGATCGTCTTTTCTAATCCATCATCTAAGGTATTTTCTGGGGTCCAACCCAATTCCTTCCTGGCGAGAGCTGAATCTAAGCAGATCTTCCTGACCTCGCCCCGGATAGCCTCGCCGTAGATGGGGGATAGTTTAGAATCTAAAAGTTTTTTTAGTCTGTTGTAGAGTTCTTCGACAGATGTCTCGACGCCCGTGCCAATGTTAAATACCCTGCTGTCCGTATCTTTCTCCAGTGCCAGTAGATTCGCTTTTGCTATATCCTCAACGAATACGAAGTCTCTCGTTTGTTTTCCATCCCCATTAATCGTTGGGTTCTTGTTATTGAGAAAAGCATTGATGAAGATCGCGATCACTCCCGCTTCACCAGATGGATCCTGTCTGGGTCCGTAAACATTGGAATATCGCAAAGAAACGTAATTCAGGTCGAAATTTTTCTCGTAGGCATACAGGTAATTCTCAACCGTGTACTTCGATACCCCATAGGGGGATAGAGGCATTACGGGGTGTTTTTCATCCACGGGAAGGTATTGGGGTTCACCATAAATAGCCCCCCCAGAGGATGCATATATAACTTTCTCAACACAGAGACTCCTGCAGGATTCCAGCAGAGATAGAGAGCCGACTATGTTCGTATGAGCGTCAAATCCTGGATCCGAGAGGGAATATCTGACACTAACCTGGGCCGCCTGATGAATAACGTAATCCGGGCCCTCCCTCTCCAGAATTCCGCGCAGATATGGGTCACAGATATCGATCTCATAAAATTTAGCATTATCGTTTATATTCTCTCTCTTCCCGGTTGATAGGTCATCAATTACTACGACATCATAATTCTTCTCTATCAAGAGGTCCACTATATGAGACCCTATAAAACCCGCACCCCCAGTTACAGCAACCTTACTCATTTAGAATTCTCCTCAGATAATTTTTAATTTCGTCCTTGAATTCTTTCCTTATTAGAGCATATTCGATCGTTGCTCTTATGTAATCCAGTTTATTCCCCAGGTCATATCTCGTGCCATCAAAGTTATAAGCGTACACTGGTTGTTTTTTATTTAGAATCCTCAGGGCGTCGGTCAACTGGATTTCATCGCCCTTTCCCGGTTCTGTCTGCTCAATTGCATCAAAAATTTCTGGGGTTAGTATGTATCTACCAATTATCCCCAGATCCGAGGGGGCCTTCTCTGGCTCCGGCTTCTCAACCAGATCTTTAACCTCGTAGATCGAATCCCCCAGGGGCCTTCCATCGATAACCCCATAATTCTGGATCATCTCCTTATCTACTCTATCTACCGCGATGATCGTTGACCCGTACTTTTCATAGGAATCCATCAACTGCCTCGTGCAGGGTACATCGCAAAAGACTATATCATCACCCAATAAAACCGCAAACGGCTCGTCGCCGACGTGCTTTCTCGCATAATATATGGCGTTTCCGAGACCCCTTGCCTCCCTCTGTCTTATGTAGTGAATGTCTGCGAGATTCGAGATATTCCGAACCTCCTTCAACAGATCAAGTTTATTCTTTTCCTTCAGGATCTCTTCCAACTCAAACGACTTGTCGAAATGGTCCTCTATCGCCCTCTTTCCCCTGCCGGTTATTATCAGAATGTCGTCAATTCCGGAGTTTACGGCCTCTTCGATAACGAACTGGATGGCAGGTTTATCTATCAAGGGAAGCATCTCCTTTGGCTGAGCCTTCGTCGCGGGCAGGAACCTCGTTCCCAGGCCGGCGGCTGGAATTACTGCTTTCATTCTAAAGCAATGACGTTATGAGTTAACTTTATTAGTGTCACCTTGGCGTCCTTTAGGACGACTAATGACACTTAATGTATGTATGGTTAGTTATCTGACGCGTCGAATTTAAATATAAGTTATAATGCATTAAGTGGGGTCGTAGACCCCACAAATTCGTTGTGGGTGGGTGAGGTCTATAGCCTCACCCGGCAGCTGGAATTACTGCTTTCATTCTAAAGCAATGACGTTATGAGTTAACTTTATTAGTGTCACCTTGGCGTCCTTTGGGACGAAATGACGCTTAATGTATGTATGGTTAGTTATCCGACGCATCGGGTTTAAATTAATTGGAATAATAAAAATAAAATCAAACCCCACGCTCAACAACAAAATCTGCTATCTCCATCAGATCTTCCTTTGCATCACTATCCGGGAGTTCCTTTATGGCTTTTTTTGCCATCTCAACAAATTGAATTGCCTTTCTCCTACAGTATCTAATTGCACTGGAATTCTCGAATAACCTAACTGCGAGATCAATTTCATCTCGTGTATTCTCCCTTTTATTTAGTATCTCCAGTAATCTTTCCCTCTCCCCTCCCTCGAGTTTTTCTATCGCCTTTATAGCTATTAAGCTCTTCTTCCCCTCTACGATGTCGCTGCCAACTGGTTTTCCCAGTTTCTCTTCATCCGCAAGTACACCGAGGATATCATCCCGAATCTGAAATGCCATTCCAATATTTAGGCCATATTCCGCCAATTTATCTATCCCTTCTCTGGTGCCACCACCGAGTAGCGCCCCACACTTAGTTGCGGCCCGAATCAATGCGGCCGTCTTCTTTCTTATCATCTCCAAGTATTCTCTTTCCGTTACATATGTTCTGTTTTCAAAGGACATATCCATCTCCTGGCCCTCGCATATCTCCGCCGATGCCTCCGCCAAAATCTTAACAACTTTTGGATCACATAACTCAAATGCCTTCGAGAAAAGCAGGTCACCGGCGAGGATTGCTGTAGATTCTCCATAGGTTTTATGGACAGATGGAACGCCCCTTCTCAATTCATCTCTATCCATAATGTCATCGTGGATGAGGGTAAAGGTATGTATGAGTTCTATCGCAACCGCAGTTTCTAAGGCATCCTCGATCTTCCCACCAACGGACTCACAGGCTAACAGGCATAGCAATGGTCTGATCCTCTTGCCACCGACACCGATAAGGTACCTCGAGGCATCATAAAGCCTCTTTGGCTCTCCGTTTAGTGTTACATTAATTTTTTCATGGATCATCCGAAATCTATCATCGAATTTATTAAAATCCATTTTATAGCTCAAATTCCCTCAGAATTTTTTCAATCCTGGTCGATGAGCCACCACCTATAGCCAGATTTCTGTTGCCGTGGGCCCCACCACCCAACCTCTTCGATAGGTCCTTTGCGATCTCCTCTGCGTTAAACCCGGATCTCGAATAAACGAGTATATTTGCCCTTTTGTCAATTTTATTCGCAATGATTAATAAAGAATCTTCCTTGACTGTAGATTTTGCCATCTCTATTAAATTCTTTACATCCAATCCAACACAGAGCTCCTTAACGATCTTAACCCCCTCTTTCTCGATAAAGTCTGAGCGGAACCTCTCGTTCAGTTTCTCTGTCAATATTTCCTGGATTTTTTTCTTTAGTCTCTTTATCTCCTTCCTCTGGGATTTCCATTCCCCAAATAATTGTTCATAAGCATGCAGGGGATCCCCGGATGGCAATTCCTTGTACCTATCGCTAAATTTATATCTCTCGCCGGTAAGGTTAGAGAGCATCCTCTCCATATTTTTTAACTCCCTTACCTGTTGTTTCCATTCCCTCCTAAACCTCTCTATGGTCTTTGGAAGCTGTTCTACGGGTACTGAGAATATGGAGGAAATTTTTTGTAGATCTTCCCTGGGCATTTCAATGTTCAATCTCTCCATGAGTTCCCTCCGCCTTTCTGCATACCTCTCCAGAGCCTTCCCAGCTTTGAATTCTATCCTGACGACACCGTCCTGGATTCTTTTGGTGTCCACGATCTCGATCCTTCCAACCTCTGAGGTATTTTTAAGGTGCGTTCCACCACACGCCTCCACATCCCAATCCTCTATATCCACGATCCTGATCTCCCTGCCCGGAACTGCGCCCCCCTGATAGATCCTGAAGCCGTACATTTTTTCTGCCATGCCCCTGTCCATAACGCTGACATTGATTCTTCTCTTTTCAGAAACAACCCTGTTTGCCAGCTTCTCTATCTCCTTCCTTTCCTCCTCGGTAATTCTGGAATGATGAGTCAGATCCAGCCTTCCGAGCTCTTCAGATTTATGGGCTCCAGTCTGCCATACGTGATTTCCAAGAACCCTCCTTGCCGCCCCATTTATAATGTGTGTTGCCGTATGGTGCTGTGTTAATTGTTGCCTTCTATCCCAGTCGATCTCGCACTTAACCAGGTCATTCTCTCTGATCCTACCGAGATCGCCCTTTACCTTATGGATTATAACATTCCCAACCCTCTGCACATCGATAACACTCAGGGAGTCTATCTTTCCGAAATCGGGCTCCTGTCCACCACCCTCCGGATAGAAGTATGTCTTGTCTAAGATGATATAACCATTAAATTTCTTTAAAACCCTAGCCTTGAATTCCTTCACATAGGGATCCTCGTAAAATTTAAGCTCGGTTTCCCTGACCTCTGGAATCTCTATCTCTCTCGTCTTTTCCTCCTCTATCTTTTCGTGCATGCCCGCCACCCGAATGTAGAAGTCATCGGGGATCTCCACCCTCAACCCAGAAAATTCACTCACGATCTCGGGAACCAGGCCGTGGGAATCATAGAGGCGAATTAAATCCTTAGTGGAGATCATATCCTTTCCCTCTTTCTTAAGCTCCTCATCCAATTTACTGACGATATTCTTCCCCCTGATTATCGTCTTTTCATACTTCTTTTCCTCAACATCTATAAGAGCCAAGATATCATCCCTGTTCTCCATGAGCTCCGGGAAATCGCCCTTGAAGTGTTCTATCTGCAAGGAAAGGATATCCCTCAGGGGGATCCTTAGATCTAACGCCTTTAACGACCTCAGGGCCCTTCTGACCAGAAGCCTTGCGAAGTACCCCGCCTTGACGTTCGATGGAACAATTCCCCCGTCATTCAGCATGAACATTAAGGCCCTGGTATGATCACACACGGCATAGAGATCCTCGAGTGGGGATATCCTTTCTATAAGTTCATTTACGGGGATACAGAGGCGATCCGCAACACCTCTCCTTAATTTGTTCAGATCAGCCTTGCTTTCGACATTCATCATTCCCGCAAGCCTCGAGTATTCGGAGAGAATCTCTTCATCCTCTTCAACCTCTATCTCTCTCTTGAGTTCTGACAGGAGATAATCAAAGATCGCCTCATAGGTATTTGGGGTTCCGCGAGAGAGCCAGACAAATCTCTCCAGTCCATAACCCGTGTCAACAACCTGCATCTCCATCTCTCTCTTCCCCGCTGGCGTATCCTCATACATCATAAAGACCAGGGTTGCTAATTCAACCCCTCCAACCACCACCTCAAAGCAGGGTCCGGAGTTCCCGCCGCCAGACCATTCCGCCTCCAGATAATTTATCTCCTCCGGATTTATTCCAAGCTCTAACAAAAGGGAATGGCATAGCTCCACCGTCCGGTCCTTGAAATAGACGGATCTATCCTCGGTATTAAAGGCGTGATGAGCCATCATCTCAAATTCGGTCAGATGCCTTCCAGTCTTTCCGACGTTATCTATATCGTTAAATCTCAAACACGGTTGACTCATTACCAATGGGTTTGCGGGGGGGTCAATTGTCTGGTTCAAAACCCAGGGTTGAAAGCATGAGATCGAAGCAATCGTAAAGAAGATATCATCCCTCCATCTCGCAATTATTGGGTATCTGGGGATTCTCGTGTGACCTCTTTTCTCGAAAAACGATAGATAGAACTCGCGCATTTCACTCAGTGTTAATCTCTTCCTCATTGGTGAATCTCCGATGAATGAGTATTCTTCACAGGGGGGCTCTCCGCACGTCTCAGAATCGCTCAATGTCCAGAAAAATCTATTGCATCTCGGGCATTTCTTTCTCACAAATCCCTCTTCCCGAAAGAGTTCTACTTCATATTCTGGCATGTATATACTTAGTATTTATTGTAAATTAATTCTGTTGCTATCAAATTGGGTTTTTATACTACTATGAGAAATAAATTATTGATTTATAATCATTGTGAGGTGAGGCAAATGGCGAAAAAGAAGAAGGCAAAGAAGCCCGCGAAAAAGAAGAAATAGATGAATATCATCTCTCCCTTTTTTATCATCTGTATCTAATTCTATAATGTCATGGATATCCCCAGTTATCATAGGCCCAAGCAGATACAGGTAAAAGAGATCGAGAGATTAAAACTGGAAAATTTCGTAACTGATGAATCTGGGAAGAGACCCGTAATGATATCTGTTGTAATGCCGACCTTCAACAAACATAGTAAGGAATACAACAGAACGGTTATGAATATTATTAATAAGCTCGGTAGTCTGATTGATGATGGTGTAATTGACGAGGTTGTTATTGCCGAGGGTTCAAGAACTGAGGAAGAAAAGCCAGATTTTGAATACATGGAGTTTCTCCTTGCCTGTGCCATAAAGGCATCGAGAACATTTGAACGCGAGGTCGAATTTGTCAGGTCTCTACCCGAGGGAAAGCAGAGGGCACTTCAGGGAAGGTACGACTTTTCCTTTAGAATCTTAAACCAGCTTGATCCCGAACTTCATAGAATTTATCTCAATCATCGGATTCTCAATGAGAAGGAGCTTGAAGTACTTAAACGGGGTAAGGGCGCAAACCTGTGGTTTTCTGTTCCGGTGACATATGGGGACATAATCTGCTTCATAGACTCCGATATCGTTTCCTTTAAGAAGCATTACATCAAGGGACTCTGCAGGCCGATTCTACAGGGATGGTATTCCGGCGGAGAGGTGGGCGATGATTACTCTTCGACCCTTTTTACAAAAGCGACCTACATAAGACGGCACAAATCCAACTCTGGGTTTACCCTGGGGGGGAGGCTCTCCCGACTTTTTGGAATCCCGATGTTCAACGTACTGGCTAAATATGGTATTTTCAATGGTCTAGATTCCATATCCTATCCATTCAGCGGCGAGTGCGCAATTACGAGAAGAAAGCTGAATGAACTTCAATTTTCAAACGGTTACGACATAGAGATCTCAATACTCTGTCAGCTGTGGAAAAATCACGGCATGGAGAAAATATCCCAATATGACCTCGGCATTTTCAGCCATATCCCCGGAGATGAAAAACACGTAGATGACATGCTTCGCGAAATATCTATGGCATTATTCTACTGGATCAGGAGGTATGGGTTTGAGGATAGAATAAAGGACCTAAAGACCCTTTTAGACGAATACGAGAAAACCGCTTTGAAGATGCTCGATGTTTATGAAAAAGTCGCGGAGGAGATACCAAGGATAACATATGGAGAGGATAACAAGGAGTTGGACAGAGAGAGGATACTCAGATACAAAAAGATCGTAGAGGAAGGCTATGAGCTATCAAAGAGAGAGAAACCAAAACTCCTCAAGCCCTGGAGCGAGGTGAAGAAACAGATGGATTCTCAGGTAGGCTACAGCTATCAAAGTTTAAAATCTGTTTTGCAGAACAGGGTTAATAAGTTCACATCGAATACGATCCTATCCTATATAAGAATCTATGTCGATATGTCCAGCGAGATAATAGGCAAATTCACATAAAATGTCTTCTTTTGTGGTTTTTACTGATATCGATGGTACACTTGTTGATGAAAATTACTCCTATAGAGGAGCCCTTCCCGCACTGGAATTAATAAAGAGGAAAAAAATCCCACTCGTTTTCTGTACAAGTAAGACAAGGGCCGAGATAGAGGTCTATAGAGGTGAATTGGGAATAAAAGACCCATTCATATCGGAGAATGGTGGTGCGATCTTCATCCCCGTGGGGATTTTTGGTAAGACGGTAAGCAAAAAAATAACTAATGGTTACGAGGTGATCGAACTGGGCACCCCGTACGCGAAATTAAGGGAAATCCTGAAGAGGGTGAGGAAGTCGACTGGATGCGAGATCACCGGTTTTGGGGACATGAGTGTTAAGGAGATATCAAAAGACTCTGGTCTTGACCCAAAAGATGCAGAACTGGCAAAGAGGAGGGAGTATGATGAACCATTCAGGATAGTTGGAACCGAGGAGCAGATAGGTAAGGCCCTTGAACTCATAAGGGCCCACAACCTGAATTATACAAAGGGTGGCAGGTACTATCACATTCTTGGCGATAATGATAAGGGAAAGGCTGTTAGAATTCTAACGGAGATCTACAGATCAAAAAACCCTGGGATTAAAACAATTGGTCTGGGTGACAGCTACAATGACATCCCGATGCTGGAGAATGTCGATATTCCCGTTCTGATAAAGAGACCGGATAATTTTATAAAGTTCAGAGGGGCGATTAGATCAACCTTGATCGGTCCGGATGGGTGGAGCGAGGTTATTTTAAAGCTGATCCCAGAAAACTGAACCTCAGTTTACACGGGGTGTGGCATGCGTTCGCTTCACTCACTTGGCCACACTTTCTTGCCCCAGCAGCATTTTTCAGAACCTAGACAAAATCCAGGGATCTAACCTCTTTGTCTTCCAGCTCTATTCTAAGCTCTGGCCTCGGAAACCTGAAGAGATCGAAATCGAACTCATTTATGTATCTCTCCAGCCCCTCCTTGGGCATGGTCTGGAGCATTGCACCGAAACCACCCCTGAAGACGGTAGCCCTTTGCTTCGCATAAGCCAGCTCGTCCTTCACCTTCTCGCCCCTCGGTATGTGGTGGTGAATAAATACATTACAGAAAGCGACAGATATTCCTTTTACCTCCATCAGCGTGTTCCAGAAATTTTCAATGGTGAATCCACTCGGAAGGGTTGCTCCATGGTACTTCTCTCTATACAGATCGTGAAATTCCCTGCTTACCGATAGTTCCTCGAGGAGAAATCTCGGATTAAAGGCATATTCTCCAGACAGGGGATAAACGCATTCGGTCATTGTTTTGAATCCAACAAACCTATACAGGTACCTGACAAATTCGGTTGTTCCGCCAAACCTCAGAGGTACCAGCCGAATGCCAGATTTCGGAACTCTCATATAGCTCGCTTTGTAAAAGGTTTTTAGGGCCGTTTCCCTTCCGTGTTCCTTGAAGATTTTTATAAATTTATCTACGAATCTCCTCGCAAAGAAATTGCAGGTTATGTCTATGGGCAGGGGTGGAA
>QMZJ01000040.1 GCA_003663115.1 Candidatus Altarchaeales archaeon
AGATTGAAGATAGAATAGACAGCGGTAAATGGAACGAGCTCGACGCGAGGGTTCGAGAGCTGGAAAGGAAAAAGAGCAGGGTCAGCAGCTGGAAATTTACCGACTTAGAATACAGAGTCGCGGAATTGGAGAAGAAGGTGGGTGGTTGATATTACTTTTTATTGAGCAGATTCTCATAGATCCCCTTCAATCTCTGACCTGTCTTCTTTAAGGAGTGCTCCCTGGACATTTCATGGGCGTTTTTTGCCAGTTTATCTCTTAGATTTTTGTCTTCCATCAATCTCTCCAGCTTTTCCCCGAACTCATCATCCGTTTTTGCTTTCAGACAGTTTACATCATCCTTTAACCAGTTTTCATAGACTGGCAGATCCCTGACGAGAATTGGCCTTTTGCATGCTGCAGCCTCCAGAAGAACTATACCCTGATTTTCACAGAGTGATGGAAAGAAGAATATATCTGTTCCACAATACGCGGGGACTATATCTTCTATAAAGTTTATAAAGGTTACGTTCTCCGGGGCATTTTCCACTATTCTGGATGCAGCTGGATCTTCCAATTTTTTATATCTCCTCCCGATCCAGAGAAAACGGTTAGAAAATTTTCTGGCGACATTTACATACGTTTGAATGCCCTTCCTTATGAACAGATGGCCGACGGAGAGGGGAACAATACCACTTAGATCGAATCTATCTCTGAAATTTCTCCTCATCTTCTCAGAGAAACGAAATCTGTCGGTATCTATGCCATTACTTATTACAATGATCGGTTTTTCTACCCCATAACCCCGCAATATTCTTTTCGTGTATTCGGAAGGGCAGAGAACCAGATCGGCCTGATTGTAGTAAAAGGTTAGATATCTCCGAAGAAACGGCGCAATAGAATTGCTGAATCTGTAGCTGTTTCTAAAGTCATCTGCTGTAACGTGGGCGTGAAGAACTACCTTCTTGCCCTTTCTCTTCATCTTTTTAGCCAGGTAGAGCGATTTCATCCCGATGGCATTTAGATGCAGGATATCAAAGTCGTCATTCAGATTGTTGGTATAAGAAACATTATTGAGCTCCAGGGCCCTTCTCTGATTTCTTATAGCTGTTCCTATCCCACTATTCCGCAGCTTCTCCTCTAACTCAAGGTAAAGGCAGACCTTCATTATCTGAATCGTCTCCCCCTCAAACAGGTTCTACAGATCCCCTTCTCGGAGATATAGCATCCCGAACAGACTCTTTTACCGCAGAGTATACAGGTATATAATCTACCAACCCTGCCACAGATATCGCATATACCTTCCATTTCAGGGAGATCAGGAGGCTTTTTTAAATTCCGTCTTGGTGGGCTCTATATTCAGTCTTGGAAGCCTTATCGGTACGGGAAGCCTCAGCTTTCTGGAGAGCTCTACCATCTCGAGCAGTGAATCTCTGACAATGGATGATGTTACCTCCTTGATAACCCTTGGTTCAAGCTTTATTTTCCCCTTTTTTTCCGTCATCAATTTATCTAAATCGGGTTCGTGATACCAGAGGTTGCCCTCGATCTTCATACTCCCCAGGTCCGGTTCGTACTTGACTTCAAAGCTAAAATTTACCCTGAGAAAGTCGCCAATCGTTGGACTACTGTCCCTCTTCGCAGAGAGTATGACGAAACTTGATTTGACATCTACGCTCTTTGCCTCCACATCGGTTCTTCTCCCCTCTATCCTGTCGATTCTATAATTTATTATTGGCATTTTATCACCTCTTATCTATTAGACGTTAAAGTAAAAATAAGCCTATGGGTGTCCCCCAATTAATTCCAGACCAGATTTCTCATCAAATCCAAGCATCAGATTCATATTCTGAACCCCCTGACCAGAACCGCCCTTTATCAGGTTGTCTATTGCACTCAGGATCAGTATTCTTCCATTATCATAATTAACCCCAATATCACAGAAATTTGTACCTATTACGCTACCGAGCTCGGGTATGTTCTCGTCCCTCTCCCGTATGACCCGGACGAAGGGCTCTTTTTTGTAAAAATTATTGAAGTGCTTTGACAGATTGACATCAAGCTCTTTGGAGAACAGGGTAATGTAGCTCATTATCCCCCTGCTCATATTTCCAACGGATGGTGTAAAGGAGATCCTGATATCTCTTTTAAAAACATCCTTTAAGATGAATTCTATCTCGGGCGTGTGCCTGTGGAAGGTTACATTATATGGTTTTACTGTATTGCACATTTCTGGATGATGCAAAAACTCAGATGGAGATGCCCCGGCCCCGGATGTCCCGGAGATCGAGTTGACTATAATTCTCTTCAGATCCAGTCTATTCCCAAACCCTACGAGCGGAAAGATAGCCAGAATAATAGATACTGGGTAACATCCGGGATTCGTTACGAACCTCGCCCTTCTTATCTCATCCCTGTAGAGCTCTGGTAACCCATAAACCCTCTCCCTCAATAGCTCTTCGTTTTCATAACCTCCGTAGACCTCCCGATCTATCTTTGAATCCTGTATTCTAAATTTGCCCCCCAGGGTGATGACCCTTATCCCCCTCTCCAATAACCCCGGGATGGATTCAAACCAATCTCCGGGGGGGGCCGCAAAGAAAATAAGATCGGAGTCAATCTTCTCCAGATTCAGATCCTCAAAATTCTCATCAAATATTCTGTAGAGATTTCTATGCAGGGAAGATACGGGTTTTCCGGCATAACTTCTCGATATGGGAATTATCTTATCTACCTCCGGGTGATTTACTAAGATCCTGAGTAACTCTCCTCCAAGGTATCCGGATGCGCCAACTATCGTTATCTCCACCATCTTCTTACTTCCTCGCCAGTTTTATGTCTTCTGCATTAACTGTCTTTCTTCCCGCGTGCTTCGCAAGTTTAGCTGCCCTTTCTGATATTTGCTCTGCCATTTCTTCAAGGAAGTCCCTCAATTCCCTGGTTGCATCCTCACTTACCCTGACACCCCCCCCGGCCCTTCTTATAATCCTCTCAACCGGTGCAAGCGGTATATCTGCCATTTTTCACCTCGTTATATAAGGTTAATTAAGCGTTATATCTCTATAAATACTGGGTTTTTATTTTGTTACGATTAATTATTATAATTGCGAATTTAGATATAATTTCGGTGATTCTTATGGTGAATAAGAGCGATAGATTTATTTTATGGTTTGATGAGATAGGGATTGAAGATGTTCCCCTGGTTGGCGGAAAGAACGCATCCCTGGGGGAGATGATCCGTGAATTACGTGGGAAGGGGGTAAATGTTCCAAGCGGTTTTGCCATAACTGCGTATGCCTATAGATACCTCCTAGAGAAGACGGGGATTGAAGATGATATAAAGAGAATCCTCTCGGATTTAGACACCCACGATATCCACAACCTGAGGGAGAGGGGCAGAAAGATCAGAGAGCTCATCCGGAAGACCGAATTTCCCGACGAGTTGAGGGACGCTATTGTGGGGGCATACGAGGAGATGGGCCCAAGACTTGGGTATGGGAAGGACCCGGATGTAGCGGTCAGGAGCAGTGCAACGGCGGAGGATTTACCGGATGCGTCGTTTGCGGGACAGCAAGAGACCTATCTTCATATCAAGGGATCAGAGAATCTTCTCGAGGCATGTAAGAAGTGTTTTGCCTCATTATTTACAGACAGGGCGATATCGTATCGGGTTGATAAGGGCTTCGATCACTTCCAGGTGTATTTATCAATTGGTGTGCAGAAGATGGTCCGGAGCGACTCTGCTAGCTCCGGCGTTATGTTCTCTATCGATACCGAATCTGGCTTTAAGGATGCCGTTCTTATAACCGGTTCCTACGGTCTCGGTGAAAATGTCGTCCAGGGGGCCGTAAATCCGGATGAATTCTATGTATTCAAGCCAACATTAAAGCAGGGAAAGAGACCGATAATTGGAAAGAAACTGGGGTCAAAGAAGATCAAGATGATATACTCGGGGGATAAGATAAAGAACGTAGAGACCTCGGAAAAGGAAAGAAACAGCTTTTGCATAAATGACGATGAGATTCTGAAGCTGGCGAAATGGGCGTGCATAATAGAGGATCACTACAGTAAAAAGGCCGGTTACTTTAAACCAATGGATATAGAGTGGGCAAAGGATGGCGATGGCATTAATGTCGGGACCGGTGATCTCTTCGTAGTACAGGCGAGGCCGGAAACCGTTCACGCGCTGAAGGACATGTCTATAGCGAAAAACTATGTTCTAAAGGAGAGGGGAAAGGTCCTGGTTACGGGTCAGGCGATCGGCGAGATGATCGGACAGGGTGAGGTGAACATCATCGAATCGGTAAAGGATATAACTAAATTCAAAAAGGATCAGGTTTTAGTCACGGATATGACGGATCCCGACTGGGAGCCGATAATGAAGATCGCATCGGCTATAGTTACCAATAGAGGAGGCAGGACGTGTCATACCGCCATAGTGAGTAGAGAGCTGGGAATCCCGTGTGTCATTGGAACGGAGAACGCCACAGAGGTCTTAAAATCCGGTCAACCAGTGACCGTTTCCTGTTCGGAGGGAATAGTAGGTAAGGTCTATGATGGTATCTTAAAATTCGAGATTGAGGAGATCAATTTAGAGGAATTGCCAAAAACAAAAACGAAGATAATGATGAACGTTGGAATTCCGGATAAGGCATTTGTGGAGGGCCAGATTCCAAATGATGGCGTCGGTTTGGCCAGAGAGGAGTTCATAATAAATTCCTACATCGGAATACACCCATTGGCGTTAGTTCATTATGATGAATTGAAGAGGAGGGCAAAGAAGGATAAGAAGTTGGCAAAGGTAATAGAAACGATCGACAAAAAAACGAAGGCGTACGAAAATAAGGTCGAATACTTCATAGACCAGCTGGCCTCGGGAATCGGAAAAATTGCGGCCGCCTTTTATCCCAATGATGTCATCGTAAGGCTTTCGGATTTCAAGACGAATGAATATGCAAATCTGGTTGGCGGTTATCTGTATGAACCAGAGGAAAGCAACCCCATGATAGGATGGAGGGGCGCCTCCAGATACTACGATGAGGAATTCAAGCCGGCCTTTGGTCTCGAGTGCAAGGCAATTTTAAAGGCGAGAGATGAATTCGGTCTAAAGAACATAAAGGTTATGGTTCCCTTCTGCAGAACCGTTGAGGAAGGAAAGAAGGTAATTGAAACTATGAAGGAATTTGGCCTCGTTCAGGGGGAAAATGGTCTGGAGGTTTATGTGATGTGTGAGATCCCATCCAATGTTATTTTAGCAGATCAGTTTGCAGATATATTCGATGGCTTCTCTATTGGCTCGAACGATCTAACGCAGCTAACCCTGGGATTGGATCGTGACTCTGAACTGGTTGCTCATGTCTATGACGAGAGAAATGATGCCGTAAAGAGGTTAGTCGCACAGGTAATAAAGGTTGCCAAGAAAAGGGGCAAGAAGATCGGTATCTGCGGTCAGGCCCCCTCCGATTATGAGGAGTTTGCAGAGTTCCTCGTTGAGTGCGGGATCGACTCCATCTCCCTGAATCCGGACACCGTTATAAAGACGAGGCTTAAAATAGCAGAGAAGGAGAGAGAGCTGGGTATCGGCCCCGAATAATTCTGTAAATTTAATTCTGTAATCATATAATTTAGATATAGAAGGAAAGAGGTACATGAAATGGAGTTTATCGTGACAATTGATCGAGACGAAGATGGGGTATTTGTTGTAGAATGTCCAGCTATCCCCGGATGTGTGAGTCAGGGTAAGACCGAAGAAGAGGCTATAGAGAATATCCAGGATGCTATCAAACAATGTCTTAAGGTCCGTGCGGAGAGAGGCATGCCCCTTACCGTTAGTACGCGTAAGGTAGAGGTGTTGGCCTGATGGGGAAACTTCCGATTCTAAGTGGGCGTGAGGTTGTGAAGGTGTTCAAACGCCTAGGGTGGCAGGTTGCAAGACAACGGGGAAGTCACATCATTCTTATCAAAGAGGGCCATATTGCTACACTATCTGTTCCCGACTATCGTGAAGTTGCAAGGGGGACTCTGAGATCGCTTATTTCTCGTGCCAATCTAACTGTTGAGGAGTTTCTAAATGCAATGAAATAAGGCCAATTTTACTTGACAGCATGCAAAAGTATAAAGGATGTCTCTGAATCCGGACACCGTTATAAAGACGAGGCTTAAAATAGCAGAGAAGGAGAGAGAGCTGGGTATCGGCCCCGAATAATTCTGTAAATATATATCTGTATTACATAATTGTATTATAGTGATGTTAATGTCCGAGACAATAACCATAAGGGTTCCGAAAAATTTGAAGGGTGAGATAGCAAAATTTGATATCAATTGGTCAAAATATCTGAGAGAGATGATAATTATGAAGTTAAAGGAATTAAAAAGGAAGAGAGTGGCCGAACATATGGATGAAATCAGGGCAAAAACTGCAGGTAAAGACATAAATATGGCCAGGGATATATCAGAATGGAGAAGAAAACATTAGTCTTAGATGCATCGGTAATAGTGAAGTGGTTTTGTGATGAGGAATATACAGATATTGCACTGAGAATAAGGGATAAATTCTTTGAGGGGGATCTTAATGTAGTTGTTCCCGAATTGATGTTCTATGAGGTTTTAAATGCCGTACGATACAACGAGGTATTTTCAAAAAAGGATAAACGGGATATCATAGATGATCTATTCTCAGTAGATTTCGATGTGGTTATCCCCGATAGGGAAATTCTCTCAGAGGCAATGAAGCTTGCACTAAAGACGGACACGCCAGTCTATGATAATGTATATCTTGCAGTTAGTAGATCAGCAAAATGTTCTTTCATTACGGCAGATGAGAGGTATGTCGATAAAATTAAAGCAAATGATGTCGTCTTTCTCGGGGATTGGGGATAACTTCAACCCACAATTCCCAACCTTACCACCTCCGAGATCCCGGAGATTATAAACTGTACAGAGATTGCGGAAAGCATCAGGCCCATAATTCTGGTTACGACCCTCGTTCCGGTCCTTCCTAAAGCTCTATAAACCAGATTCAATTTCGAGAATATAACATAGGAAATCCAGAAGACCAGGATTATATTAATTATCAGAATTATCCTATTCAATACGGTTCCGGCCTCGTCAAATAAAACAATTCCGGTAGTTATCGCCCCCGGTCCGGTTAGTAGTGGAATTGCCATCGGGGTTATGGCTATATCCTCTTTTTCTATCTCGATTTTATCCGATGACCCGGTTCGGGTTTTTCTGCCAAATAGCATTTCAATGGAGATTATCAACAGTATTATACCCGCCGCAATTCTGAAGGAGTACATATCAATGCCCAGAAGCTGGAAGATGAGATTCCCGGTTAATGTTAGAATAATCAGGGCTATAGTGGCAACTTGCACTGCCATCTTAATTATGGCCTGCTTATCCGCCTCCTTGTAGTCCTCCAGAAGTGAGATGAAGATCGGAACGACACCGAAGGCATCGACAATTACGAATAATGCAACAAATGATTTTACCGTGAATGTTGGATCCATGGGACCAACCGATTCCAGAATAAAGCTCAGGTCCATACATAATATTATTTGTTGATGGGTATAAATTAATCTTCAGATACTATATCCCCCAGCCTCCCAAAATAGAATATTCTGTCCCTTTCTACGCCATAAACCTCGAATTCATCGAGATTCCTGCTCATGAAGGGCGAGAGCATAACCCCCTGGGTTATATCGGTTCCCTCTGTGATGAAGTTCAGGGACGGGATCTGTATCAGGATTTTTCCGTTCCAGTTTCCCTTAAGAAAACACTTGATCTTCTCAGACCTTATCTCCTCTCTCAAAGCAAGGGCTGGATGGTCGTGGGCAATTACCAGGATCTCGGAGCTTTTGAAGTCCTTGTCCGAGGGGATCTTATGACCATGAGTAATGTAGATCTTTCTTTTCTTGAAGAAGTAATAGGGGAGTACCTTTACGCCCTTTTTACCTGCTATGGGACCAATAATCGTGTCGTGATTTCCCTTTATCAGTACTATCTCTCTGGAATAATCGCTCAGGAAATCGAGAAAATTCAATACTTCATTCCACTCCTGATCCGAGATTCTGCCGAATTCATGCTTCAGGTCGCCATTTATAATTACTCTACTAACCCTTATGTAGGAAAGAATTTCTCTGAGGTATTCAACGATCATCCCGTACTGAAATCTTGGAACCAGAAAGCCATGTGCATTCAACTCCTCTTCATAGCCCAGGTGCAGGTCTGCGAATATTACAGTATTCTCTTCTCTCAGGAAGAGGGTAAGTCCATGTATCTCGATTCCTGGGACCAATTCTTTATGCTGCATTTTTATTGATCCTATCCAGGATGGCCTGATGCATCCTAATTATGAATTCCATGCGATCCTCCATCCTCATGATATCCATATAACCCTGAGAGATCAGATTCAGTGAGAATGGTGAGGGAACATCCGTAGATATTGTCTCGATCTTAATCCCTCCTCTCCTTATCAGATCCATTATCTCCTCTGCATGCTGAATGTCCATCAAATCTTCTAAGACCTCTCTTCTTGCCTCTTTAAGGATTGAAAACTCACCGGGAAGCCTCTTTACAAAATTCAGAAGAATCTTTGAGCCGATCTGCTGCATGCCGACCGATTTTCTATGTTCTTTATAGAATCTCAGAATCATCAGGGAGCGGGTTGCACAGTGTCTAAATCTCCTCGCAAGGACCTCTGTATTATCAATAGCCTTTGCCAAAACACCCCTCAGATCCATCCCCTTAAGGTCTTCAAGTGCCCGTAATGCCTGTATCTTTCTCTCTCCGGCCGTGATATAGAAACCATTATCGCTGAGGGAGATCATCACATCCCTCCTCTCCCTCCTTGAGATCACATAGGCAATCGCCCTTGAAAGGGCATCGTTGACCCTTCTCCCGAAGAGCGTGTGAAATACTATATATCTCTTTCTTCCAAATCCCCTGTAGAACTCGACAAGAATTTTCTTATCTGTCGGGATCTTTGCATAGAGATACTGTTCTTTCATATATTCGTAGATCGAGTTTGCCGAATTCTTATCAACATAGAGGTATTCGTGGATAAAGCTTAGAATTTCCTCCCTTTCCTCATTATTCCTTAGCCTCTCCTCAATTAGCCTCCTGAATCTACCGATCTCCATGGCAAGGTCAAAGCTCAATGGCAACTGCTCTGAGAACCACGAGGGAACCGTTGGTGGCCCGGCCGATGGGGCCACCTGGGCGGTCTGTCCTTTTGCATAAAGAAAGCGGTATGTCTTTCCACCGAGAACAAATATATCTCCCTTCCTCAGCCTTTCCAGAAAACCCTCGTCGATCTTGCCTATATTCTGTCTTCCAATCTTTACCTTTATGTATGACTCATCGGGAATTGTTCCAATATTAGTTGAGTATAGAACCCTTGCCAGTTTACCCCTTCTGCCCATCAATCCCCTCTCTCTATCAACCCATATCTTGGCATAGACATTCCTCTGCTCCAGTTCGACATATTTTCCAGAGAGATAGTCCAGAACGGAATCATAATCCCTTCTTTCTAGATTCCTGAAGCAGTA
>QMZJ01000041.1 GCA_003663115.1 Candidatus Altarchaeales archaeon
CGAAGTGTCGACCTTTCTTTTCCGTGCACGCTTTTCTTTTGAAAAGAAAAGGGTGCCTGAGCTACAGCGGCACAACTGGAAATCCAGTTGACAGATTGTGCCACCCTCGCACCTTCGGTGCTCTATGGTAATTTATTATTTATTGGTAATCTCGATTTAAGTGTGGACAAGATACGGATGTGCCACATCCCACATCCATATGTAAACCGGACTAGACAATAAGGGACAACCCCCGTGGGGATCCAAACACTTTTCTAAAGGGTTTGGTCGCTAGTCAGTGGGCGCGACAGTTTATTTAATCCCGAATCTCAACCTCCGTACCTAAGGACTGCCCGGGGAGCCCCTTCTCGAATCTTGCGATGATGTATCCCTTTCCGCCGTGGACTCTGGAAACCTCCCCATTAATCTTCTTCCCGCTTGGGGTTGTCCACTCGACCTTCTTTCCTATTAGCTTGGAGGCATCATCCCTCGATGAGGACCTCTCTGGCGCAATGATCATCTGGTTCGTCTTCTGCGTTCGTCTTCCCCTCCTGTAATTCACGATCTTTCCCCTCATTTTGTATATTTATAATGAAATTTAATAGATAATAACGAATCTATAATGAAAAATAATGATAATATTTTTATTTCAGATTCCATAATTAAAGAGAAGGATGAGAGAAATAAGATTTCACGGTAGGGGTGGACAGGGCGCTGTAACCGCCGCCACCCTGTTGGCCATAGCGGCATTCAAGGACGGGAAATTTTCTCAGGCGTTTCCTAAATTCGGCGTTGAGAGGAGGGGTGCCCCGGTTCAGGCTTTTACCAGAATTTCCAATGAATTTATCCGGAGGAAGAGCGCCATCTACGAGCCTGACATTCTGGTTGTTCTGGACCCAACGCTCTTTGAGGTCATCAACATAGCTGAGGGATTGTCGAGGGGGGGTGAGGTCATCATAAATACGGAGATGGATCCGGATAAATTTGACATCGAAAATGCAGAGGTTTATACGGTTGATGCGACATCCCTTGCCTTTGAAATCCTGGGTTCGAATATCGTGAATACCGCGATGCTCGGGGCATTTGCGGCATTCACGGGCGAGATAAACAAGGGGTCGGTATGCGAGGCCGTAAGGGAACACTTTCCGGCGCACCTTGTTGAAAAGAATGTTACTCTAGTAGAAAAAACGTATCAAGCGGCGATTGAGAGTAAAAAATGATCGATTTCGAAAATGTAAAACTGAAGGTCAATGATAAGGAGATAACGATCGGTGCGGTCTTGAGGAGCGATGGATCTACGAGAAAAAACAAAACTGGTGCTTGGAGATCAAAGAGACCAGTTGTCGATTTCGAGAGGTGTACAGGTTGTGGAGTGTGCTGGAGTCTCTGCCCGGAGGGTTGTATAGAGAAGAGGTCCGATGGGAAATTTGAGGCCGATTTAGATTATTGTAAGGGTTGCGGAATCTGTGCGAATGAGTGCCCCAGGAAGGCAATAACCATGGTTATGGAGGAAAAATAATTTCAAATTCTTTTTTAAAAGGTTGTGATGGAGGAAAAATAAGAAATGACAAAGCAGATTATGGAGGCATCGCACGCGATTGCAGAGGCGGTGAGGATGGCAAAGCCGGCTGTTATTGCAGCCTATCCTATAACGCCCCAGACTCACATCGTAGAGAGGCTCTCCGAGTTCATAGCGGATGGTGAACTGGACAGTGAATACATCAGGGTTGAGTCGGAGTTCGGTGCGATCTCTGCCTGTCTGGGTGCCTCCGCGACCGGGACGAGAGCGTACACAGCGACCTGCTCTCAGGGGTTGGCTCTAATGAACGAGGTTCTCTTCATCGTATCGGGAATGAGATTACCTGTCTGCATGACGGTCGTTAATAGGGCCCTGTCCGCCCCGATAAGCATATGGAACGATCATCAGGACAGCATATCTGCAAGGGATGTGGGATGGATTCAGATGTACGCAGAGACATCCCAGGAGTGTTACGATCTCACATTAATGCAGTTCAAGATCTCCGAAGACCACCGAGTTTTAACTCCCTCGATGGTGTGTTTGGATGGCTTTACACTCTCCCACGTTTATGAGCCGGTGGATATCCCGGCACAGGAGCAAGTAGACAAATTCCTTCCAAGATATAAACCATATCATGCCTTTCTTGATCCAGGGCAGCCCATGACCCTGGGACCAATAGGTTTTCCATCTGAATATATGGAGATCAGGAAATCGCAGATCGATGCAATTGAAGACTCATTGGGGGTAATTGAGGAGGTCTATAATGAATTTTCAGATTCTTTTCCCGTGGGGATTAAGAAAGCCAGACCGGAGAGATATTTTCATGTGGAGGAATATCAGCTTGAGGATGCAGAAATTGCACTTGTTGCGATGGGTTCTGTCTGTGGGACGATAAAGGTCGTGATCGATAAATTGAGAAAGAAAGGGGAGAAAGTGGGTCTGTTGAAATTAATAACCTATAGACCATTTCCAAGGCAAGCAATTAAAGATGCACTAAAGGGAGTGGAGAAAGTGGCTGTTTTAGAGAAGGCGGTATCTCCAGGAGGGGATGGTCCGGTATATTGTGAATTCTCATCATTATTTTATGATAGCGAAGACAGACCAGAGCTCAGGGACTTTATAATTGGTTTAGGAGGCAGGGATGTTTCCTTAGGGCGTATCAAAAAAATCTATGAGATGACCAAGGAGGGGAAGGGAGAGAAACGGGAGTGGGTGTTCTGATCTAAAATGGCAATACTTGGTTTACCTGAGGAGGAGTACTTTGCATGTGGACACAGAGCATGTGCTGGATGTGGAGCGGCAATAGCTATAAGGCTCATTACGAAGGCCGCCGGTAGAAACAGCATCCTGATAGAACCGACCGGATGCATAGAGGTCGTATCGACGCCATATCCAGAAACGGCGTGGAGATTGCCGTGGATCCACGGGGCATTTGAAAATCCAGCATCGATTGCATCTGGAATATGCGCCGCATTGAAGGCGATGGGTAAAGAGAATGAGATAAATGTCGTCGCATTCGGAGGGGATGGTTCCACATATGATATCGGATTTGGGCATATCTCGGGGGCCTTTGAGAGAGGCCATAACTTCACCTTTATCTGCTATGACAACGAGGCATACATGAATACCGGTATCCAGAGGTCCGGTGCTACACCCTATGGTGCCGCAACAACCACTTCACCGGCTGGGAAGATAAGCATCGGAAAGGAGATCTGGAAAAAGAATCTGGTGCAGATACTTGCGGACCATGGATCGCCGTATGTTGCAACCGCCTCCATTGGGTATCTTACGGATGCATATAGAAAGATAAAGAGGGCCATCGAAACCAAGGGACCAACATTCGTTAATCTATTAGCTACCTGTCCAACTGGATGGAGATCACCAACAGAGAAAAGCATAGAGATAGCAAGGCTTGCCGTAGAGACGGGGATATATCCATTATATGAGATAATAGAGGGTAGACACGTCATTAATAGACCAAAGGATGTGTCAGATCTAAAACCAGTTGAAGATTATTTAAAGATGCAAGGTAGATTCAGGCATTTGTTCAGGCCAGAGAAAAACGAAAAGGCCATCAATTTTATACGGGAGAGGGTTAAGAGTAATCTGGAACTGTTAATAGAACGTGCACAGAAGAATTTATGATTTCTCTTTTTTATAGTATGACTACCAATACTTATTATAACTTATTGTAGTTTGTGGAATTATTCAATAGATAGGTGGTTCAGATGGAGGCTATTGTTCAGGATGCTATCACTCAAGCAAAAATAAAGGAAAAGGCTCCTATAGAAAAAAAACCGAAGGAGATAAGGGTCCCCGTCGGTATGGATAGCAATGAAGAATTAAGGCGCATAGTTGAGGAGATAAGAACATCCATAAAGGTTGTCGGTGCCGGCGGTGCCGGAGGAAATACCATCAACAGATTGATGGATATGGGTATCGAGGGCGGTGATGTCATCGCAATAAATACCGATGCTCTGGATTTACTGTACACGAATGCCACGACAAAGGTATTGATCGGAGCCTCAATTACCGGTGGCATTGGAGCTGGAAATGACCCGGAGCTCGGGGAACAGTGTGCAGACTCTGATGTAAAGAAGATCGCAGAGGTTTTAACTGATGCCGATATGGTCTTCATTACCTGTGGTCTGGGGGGTGGAACGGGAACTGGGGCATCACCGGTAATAGCCGAGGTTGCAAAGGACGTAAATGCATTAACCGTGGGCATAGTGACATTGCCATTCTCCATGGAGGGCAGAGTACGTGCAAGAAATGCCCTCGGTGGCCTGAAAAAACTGAGGAAAGTAGCTGACACGGTTATTGTCATACCAAATGACCGTCTCCTGGATGTTGCCCCGAATCTACCACTAAATGATGCCTTTAAGGTTGCTGACGAACTCCTCGCGAACTCCGTGAAGGGTATAACAGAGATGGTTACCAAACCGGGTCTGGTTAACCTGGACTTTGCGGATGTTAGGGCCATACTAAAGGAGGGTGGAACGGCTATGATCGGGTTGGGATCATCAACCAGAGACACGAGTATGGATCAGCGAGCTCGCGAATCCGTGGAGAGGGCCCTGAAATCACCTCTCCTGGATACGGACATCAGCAGCGCCTCGGGGGCGTTGATCAACATCATTGGAGGCAGGGATATGACCCTAGAGGAAGCAGAGGAGATAGTTAGAATCGTCTCGGAAAATATAGACCCAGAGGCACAGATTATCTGGGGCGCCCAGATCGACGAGAGTCTTGACAGAAATATAATAAAGACCCTGCTCATTCTGTCCGGGGTAAAGACCCCATCCTTTGAGGAGGAGCTGGAGGAGAAGGTTGAAGCGGGGATTACCGGGGAAAGAGCAGATCTTGGTTTAAGAGAGATCTAAGGGATTTTCGGGAAAATGGGGATCCAGGACAAAATAGTTAAAGCATATACCGAAACCAGAAGGATCTTGAGACTGAGTAGGAAACCAAAGAGGGTAGAGTTCAAGGAGACTGCTAAGATAACTGGCCTTGGTATGATATTAATTGGGCTGCTTGGTTTCATAATTCTTCTCATATCCGAGTTGATTAGAGGGGTATAATTTTTAAATCCATATTTTATTTCATTTTGATGATCATGAATCCAAATATCTACGCCGTTAAGGCGACGGTGGGACAAGAGCATGTCGTTGCAAGGCTACTGTATCAAGAAGTGGTTACCAGAGAAAAGAAAGGGACAATGGAAGAGGGGGAAAGGGTCTATTCGGTATTATACACTACGGGATTGAAGGGCTATGTTCTAGTGGAGGCCGACAACCCGGGAACGGTTGAGGATCTCGCTAGAAATACACCAAAAACGAGGGGGTTGCTGCATAAAGGGAGGGGCGCTTTATCATCTGCCGGAACCATACCGATCGAAGAGCTTGAAAAAATATTGATGCCAACCTCGGTTGTACAGAAGGTTAATAAAGGCGATCTGATAGAGTTAATAGACGGCCCCTTCAAGAAGGAAAAGGCGAGGGTTGCAAAGATCGATAGGGACAAGGATGAGATTACCGTAGAATTAATAGAGGCGGCGGTTCCAATCCCCGTCGTCGTTAAGGGGGATGACATCAGGATCCTGAGAAAAGAGGTAGAAGAGGAAGTTGAAGAATGAAAAAG
This sequence comes from Candidatus Altarchaeales archaeon, assembly GCA_003663115.1. GTDB lineage: Archaea > Altiarchaeota > Altiarchaeia > IMC4 > QMZM01 > QMZJ01. Next base: position 5,639 of record QMZJ01000041.1, read on the forward strand.
GAGACTATAGAGATTCTGGTGGAGGGAGGTAGAGCCACGGGGGGACCACCTCTGGGTCCCCAGATAGGCCCCCTGGGATTGAATATCAATGAGGTTGTCAATGCAATAAACGAGAAAACCTCTAGCTTTGAGGGGATGAAGATCCCGGTGAAGGTTATCGTTGATCCGGAGACGAAGAAATTTGAGATAGAATTGGGATCGCCACCCACATCCGCTCTCATAAAAAAGGAGCTTGGATTGGAGAAGGGCTCAACGAATGGGAAGCCCGTCGGGAATTTAAGCTTTGACCAGTTGATGAGGATAGTGAAGATGAAGAGAGATTCATTACTATCTAACGATCTAAAGGGTGCAGCGAAAGAAATTATCGGAACATGTAAATCCATGGGGGTTACTATCGAGGGCAAGGACGCAAAGGAGATCATCAGGGAAATAGATTCTGGAGAGTTTGACGATAGATTTAAGGAATAGAAATTTTTAAGTATTTAATCTAAATGACTATATTCCGCTCCTGTTCACTACCATATTTACTTGTTTGGTTTGGTAGGAGGAATATGATGGAGAAAGGGGAGATCATAAAGCGAATTGAGGAGTTAAGTGCAAAGACGAAAAAGAGGAGATTTAAGCAGTCTGCAGAGATCAGCATTAATTTTAAAGACCTCAATATGGAGAGTGCTGAAAACAAACTCAATCTCAACATATTGCTACCCAAGGGTAGAAACAAGGAGGTAAATATCGGCATCTTTGCGGACGGAGACATGAATGTCAGGGCAAAAAAGCTCTCTAAATTTGTTCTGAACAAGAAGGAGTTAGAAGAATACTCCAAGAAGAGAAGAAAAATGAGGAAATTCGCCGATCTCTGCTATTGGTTTATTGCTCAACCGGAACTGATGCCCATAATCGGCAGGACCTGGGGTATCATCTTAGGGCCGAGGGGAAAGATGCCACAACCAGTTCCAGCAACGGCCGACCTGGATGCGATAGTTGAGAGACTAAAGAATACTGTGAGGATAAGATCGAAGAAGAACCCCACGGTAAATGTTCCAGTGGGTACGGAGGATATGAAACCGGAGGACCTGGCTGAGAATATCCTCGCCGTAATGAATGGAATTGAGAGGCAGATCCCTCCGGATAAGATCAGGTCGGTGTACTTCAAAACTACGATGAGTCGCGCAATTAGATTAGACAGATAAAATGGTAGCCAAGTGGAAATTTGAGGAGGTTAAGGAGCTAACGAAGAGGATATCGAAATCGAAGGTGATTGCCTTAGCTAATATCGGTGGAATCCCATCGAGACAGCTTCAGCTGATGAGGAAACGCCTTAAAGGAAAGGCAGAGCTGAGGGTAGGTAAAAATAACCTTATAAAGATGTCCTTTGAGAGGGCGGGTATAAAGGGTCTGGATAAACACGTTCGGGGATCTGTGGGTTTGATCTTTACCGATCTGGACCCATTCAAGTTGAACAAAATTCTAAAATCCAGCAGGGTATCCGCCCCGGCAAAAGCGGGCAGCATCGCACCGAAGGACATAGTGGTTCCCTCGGGGGACACATCCCTGCCAGCGGGACCGATAATCGGAGACCTTCAGAGGCTCGGAATCAAGGCAAGGATTCAGGAGGGGAGGATTATCGTGACGGAGGATTCGCTGGTTGTGAGGAAGGGAGAGGAGATCTCCCGGGATATGGCAGGCGTTCTAACAAGGCTGGGTATAGAGCCGATAGAAATCGGTCTTGAGTTAAACGCCGCTTATGAGGACGGCGTAATCTACACCTCCGATATACTCGATATCGATGAAACGAAGACGATCTCTGATCTACAAAGCTCTTATAGAGATGCATTAAATCTCGCCTTGAATTCTGGGATATACAACTCGGTAACAATAAAGTACCTACTAAATGATGCCTTTAACAGCGCCATTAATTTGACTATAAATGCAGAGATACCAACCAGAGAAACGATAAGATTCCTGCTATCAAAAGCGAACATGGAGATGTTATCCCTTAAATCCAGAATCTCTGGCGATTCTGTCTCTGGTGCCCAGGCCGGGGGGGAGAACGAGAGAGAGGAAGAACCCAAAAAAGAGGTTGAGAGAGAGGAAGAGAAAACCGAGGATGAAGCCGCATCCGGTCTGGCTTCCTTGTTTGGTTAGAGGTTTTTCTTTATTCTGTGTAGAGAAGACACGATAAAGCTTCTTAATTCGTGTCCCCTCTTCCCCTGTTTACCGAAGGTCTTCCTGGATGTTGGTGCAGTCTTCTTCTTGTTTACGATTAGGATTAATAAAATTACGATTATCGTGAGAGGCAGATATGGGCTTGAAACTGATGGTATTGAAATAGTAAAACCCGTAATGTCAGGAATCATTGAACCGCCCTCTTTCTTCTCTACTTCAGCGCTTCCCGTTTCATTGATGGGAAGAGAGGGTATCTTGATCGTAAAGCTTGCCACTCTGCTTATTTCAGCGGATTTTGCCTCGAGATTAACCAGATAGAATTTCTTGCAGTCTCCGCCGCACAGTTCTGGGGTTATTTTAATCCTCAGGATAACTGGCTTCTCTTCATTTATCTCTAATCCATCCACGTGACTGGGTAACAGCTCGTACCAGTCGGCAGATATACCAGATACATGGATATAGATGGTCTCCGTTAGATTTATCTGACCGGAATTGAAGAGTGTAAATTCTATCTCTGTGATGTCATTTAATGGCACATTAACCATATCTGGGAGATTCAACTTGAGTTTGACAACTTAGATTTCTCCCAAAAATCAATAGCTATGGAATCTATTTTCTCTCTTATCCCCTAATAAACCGACATACTAAAAAATTGGGCATTCTCGCAGGATAGCTGTTTACAGAGGGATAAATCTGTGTTTTTTTTAAAGACGTAGGTATACAAAATAGAACGATAAAAACATGTCTTAAATACATAAAAGTATTCATATAAGTATATCTACATATATAATATGGCCTGGAGTATCCATGAAATAGAAAAGAAATCGGGAAAAACATACATTGCCCTAAAGAGAAGTTATCGGGAGGGCAAGAAGGTAAGGTCTGAGTATATCTACCTGGGCCCAGTTAGATCCGCTGCTAAGATGTTAGGCGAAATGCAGACCAGGCCCCTGATAGATGAAAAAGAGATAAGCTACAGTGGAGAAATGATCCTAGGCAAGGTAGCTAAGTCCATTCACTTCAAGCATGTTCTGAATAGATACCTTGAAGACAAACGAACAGCCAATGTGCTACAGAGCATCATTATCCTCAGAACCCTCTTCCCAGAAAGCAAACGCAAACTGGTTCTGAAAAGACTGGAAAGCTCTATTTTAAAGTATTCCACCGATCTGAAATATCTGGAGGAGGTGTATCGCTTCATGGACGTCATCTATAAGCATCTTGGGGACATCCTGTATGATGTGATAAGGATCGCAGTCAAGAGGTATTCCCTTGACTTAGAGCACCTGATAATAGATGGAACCCGGATTAAGATCTACAAGGATGAAGAAACTGGCTTAGTAAGATTTGGGTTCAGTGGGAACGACAGAAGGGATCTGCCTCAGGTGAACCTCGTTCTGGGAGTGAACAACCAACAAGTACCGCTCTTTGTAAACACCTATCCAGGAAGTACTCACGATGTTGAGATGTTTCAGGACTTTATAAAGCGTATTAATACTCAATATCGGGACCTAACTCGGAGGATTGAACAAAAGTTCATTGTCTTTGACCGGGGTAATGTGAACAAAGGAAACATAAAGTATCTGAGAGGGTTTAGGAAGCAGGGTATCTACTTTATCTCCATGCTCCGTACGAACAGTGCGGGGGGGTTTATCAGGAGAGTAGACAAAGCCGACTTGAAGCTAATATACTC
>QMZJ01000042.1 GCA_003663115.1 Candidatus Altarchaeales archaeon
ATCTAATCTGATCTCAATGATGTCGGAGTCTATGGAATTCGCTATGTTTACCATGGAATCGATATCCGGTTCAATTATAGATGCGCAGATCATTTTTCATTTTATGGAAAACCTATATCATTTTTATTTATAAATATCAATTTATTACATATGACAAGAATAGTTGGAGTTGTATCGGGGAAGGGAGGAGTAGGTAAAACTACTCTGGTTTCCAATCTGGGGGTCTCTATGGCACAGGAGGGTAAGAAGGTTGCCGTTATAGACGCAAATCTCTCTGGAGCCAACCTGGGTCTTCAGTTTGGGCTTATCTCCTATCCGACATCGGTCCACGACGTGATGAGAGGGAATACGACGATAGGTGATGCCATGTACAAGCATCCTTCTGGTGTGGACATAATACCCGCTTCCCTGTCCATCGAAGATCTTGATGTGGAGCCAAGAAATATAAAACGGGAGATTCTCGACAACCTGAGTGATAAGGATTTTGTACTGATAGACTGCGCAACCGGCCTGGACAGAGAGACGATGGTCGCCCTGGAGATGTGTGATGAGGTTCTCTTAGTGACGCACCCTGAGCTTCCAACGATCTCCGATGCGCTGAGAACGAAAACGATTGCAAAGAGGTACGATAAGAATATTATTGGCATCGTTCTCAACAGGGTGAACAGAGGTGATGAGCTGAAAAAAGAAAACATTTCCGCATTCTTCGATCTTCCGGTGATAGGGGTCATACCAGAGGACCACTTCGTGAGAAAATCCATAGAGGCAAAGAATCCGATTATCTTGGAGTATCCGAGGCACAGGGTAAGTCGAGAGATCAAGAGGATTACTCACTACATGCTCGGTAAGGAATACAAGCATAAGGAGGGTCTTCTCGATAGAATTCTCTCGTTCTTCAGGATATAGGTATGAGGATAGTAAACGAGACCAAGAATATAGTGATCAGCGACAATTCCGAGATTGCTTGTTCCCTTTTATCTCGGGCGAAGGGATTGATGCTCTCCAGACCCAAGGATTTGGTTCTCGTCTCGCCAAGGGAGAGTATTATCTCCTCAACGATACACATGTTCCTTATGCGGTTTTCAATCGATGTCATCTGGTTAGATTCAGAGAATATAGTCGTTGATCTACGGAAGAGTGTGAAGCCATTCAACCCATTTGAACCAGATACATGGAAAACCTACAAGCCAAAGAATCCGGCAAGGTACGTTATTGAGCTCGGCGTGGGAAGAATCGGGAATACGGAAATTGGTGACGAGATAAAATTCCTATATTCCAATGCCCCCAAATCTACGCATCAGCCTCTTTAATTTTCTTTCATCCCCCATCGTTTTCATCACCTTCTTCATCCTCTTATAGTGACTCAGGAGCTCCCTTACCTCCTCTCTTTTTCTTCCAGAGCCCTTTGCTATTCTCTCTACCCTGGATCTCTTAATTATCTCGGGGTTTTTCATCTCCTCGTCTGTCATTGAATCCATGATAACCCTGAAGATCCTCAATTTCTCCTCCTGAATGTCGAGCATATTGGAGGGGATCTTGATCCCGAAGGGAAGCATATCCATGATCTTTTTCAATGAACCCAACTTCTTCATCTGCTCTATCTCCAGGTACAGATCCTCGAGGGTGAATCTCCCCGAGATGATTCTTTCTGCTACCTCTTCATCAAATTCCACCTCCTTTGCCCTTTCCAGTAGACCCTGTATGTCCCCAAAGCCTATCAGTCTTGAAACAAAACGCTCTGGATCGAATTCCTCAAACTCGTCTATGTGTTCGCCAACACCGATAAAATACACTGGAGCACCAGTAGATGCACACGCAGATAATGCCCCTCCGCCCTTTGCAGAGCCATCCATTTTGGTTAAGATGATGCCATCTACATTGCACGCATCTTTGAATGATTTTGCCTGCTCCCCGGCCAGTTGACCGATTGTTGAATCTAAGATTAGGAGGGTCTTCTCTGGTTTTATCTCCCTATAGATCCTGTTTATGTCCCCCATAAGCTCTTTATCCAGACTGTGCCTTCCCTCGGAGTCTATAATGATTACCCCGGATTTGAATTTCTCCAAGCCTTTCTTTATTATTTTAAGCGAGTCTTTCTCCGCTGGGTCACCGTAAAAGGGCACCTGTATCTCCTCCGACAGCTGCTTTAATTGATCGTATGCCGCGGGTCTGAACGTGTCGGCACACAGAAGTTTTGGATTCATGCCCTTCTTTTTGAGGTATCTAGCTACTTTAGCTGCAGTAGTAGTTTTTCCAGATCCCTGGGTTCCGACCAACAGGACCTTTTCCCCATCTTTTATGGGTAATCTCTCCCCGGTTCCAAGTAATCTCACCAGCTCCTCATAGGTAATCCTTATCAGATTCTCTTTCCTGTCCAAAGCTCCGGGAGGTTTCTCCAATAAACCCCTTTCCTCTATATTCTTAGACAATTCAAAAACGAGTTTTACATTAACGTCTGCAGAGAGGAGGGTCTTTTGGATCTCCTTGGTATACTCTTTTATGGTTTTCTTATCAACCACGATGGCCTTTCTGAGCTGGTTCATCGCACCCTGTAATCCACTTCTCAATTTTTCAAAGACCATTTTAGCATTGAATGTATCTCTCCAAATCCTTTCTTTTCTGGAGACCCTCCAGTTTTATCTTCTCATCGATAAGGATTGTGGGGGTTGTTGTGATGTTGTACTGATGCTTTACTATATCTATCGTCGTTATGTTAAGATCAACTGCTAATGGTATAAGCATCATGTCCCTCCCACAGCTTTCCTTCAGATCCAGAAGAACGACGCCCTGTATATACTCCTCCATCGTTTCGTTGAGGCCGGAGTAAAAATAAACAACGTTCGTATAACTAGCATTACAGTTCCTCTTCAATTCAATACAGTTTAACCAGAACTGTAGCTTCAGGAGCATATATCTCCTCTTATCAGATATCAATGAGGGTGTTAACTTATTTATCTTTTCGTACTGCTCAATACGTAACCCCTCGGCATATATCTTGTCTGCAAATCTGAGGTTCTCTTCTATCGCGGGTTCACAGAAATTGGATGAATTCTTAAAGATTTGATAGTAAAGGGTTTGTAATCGAGCATCTATCGAGCTTATCTCCATCTCTTTATATTCTTTTCTTATCTGTTCTACTCTTGCATTATCGAGCCAGAGACCCATAAGAATACCCAGTAGGAATATGACTAAGGTCAAAACAAATGCCTTCCAAAATACGTCCGACTGAATTACCATTTTTGTTTTCTATAAACCGTTAATCTCCAAAAAGACTGGACTAATAATATTGAGAATAAGAAGAGATAGACTGACAGATAGATCAGCATCTCGAATAAGGTTTTAATATTGAGAAACCCCTTTTTCATCGTTTTTAATCCTACCATTAGATAGATTAGAGAGAACAGTAACACCATAAGACCAAGAACGGTGAACACGTTGGGCAAGAGTGTTAAAGGATAGTACCGGAGTGGATCTATGCCCGCCAGGTATGCGTAATAACAGAATTCCAGGAAATTAAAAAGCCTCATTGATATCAGGTAAAGGAATAATCCCAAACCCAATAAGCTTATAAATATCGATATGGAGAAGAATGGAACAATGAACATGCCGAAGATTCCATATCTTTTTCTGAAGAACGCATATTTGTATATGTTTACAGTCTGTATTCCGCCTATGTCCCACCTAATGCGTTGATTCCACCACTTTCTAAAAGATTCTGGGACATTCGTATAAACCCTCGCCGGCAAGGCCATCCTTATCTTATAGCCTTTTCTCTGCAACCTCCAGGCAATTTCAATATCCTCCGTTAAAACCCTTTCATCAAAGCCACCTATCTTCTTAAGAACATCCCTTCTGTAGAGGCTCAGTGGCCCAGGGGTTACATAAACGCTATGCAAGTAATCCAGAAGTTTCCTGCCCCATGCTATCAGGATGTATTCCATCTCCTGAAGCCTCTGCAAAAGATTTTTCGGGTTTCTTACGAGAATTGAAGAAGTGACTGCTGCCACCCTCGGATCATCGAAATAAGCAACCATCTTGAGAAGGGCGTCCTCCTCCGGATAGGAATCTGCATCTACACAACCTATGATCTGCCCCTTCGCCTTCTCAATCCCCAGATTTAAGGCGGATGCCTTCCCGCCCCTCTCCTTTGTTATTACCCTTACTCCCTCTTTCTTTGCCTTCTCTGCCGTACCATCTGTAGAGCCATCATCTATGACAAGGATCTCAAACCGTTCCCTTGGATATGAAAGCCTTTTAACTGATCTGATTGTTTCAGCTATGTGCTCCTCTTCATTATATGCGGGTATAATGATGCTAACTGAAGGGAGCCTGCTTACAGGAACCTTGTCAAACATTCTTTCCCTGTTCTTTATGAATAGAATCATGAATAAGACTATCAGATACAGGGTTATGAAAGCAAACCCGAGAAACATGTAATCTATGAAGTACATTTTTAGCATATATCGACAAAAAACTATACTATTTACTAATATCGAAACCAAGTTAAAATGTTTAACGACCGTGTCTTTATCCTGGAGACGAAAAGGCAATTGGTGCACCTGTTTTTAGGCTTAACAATCGCTTTTGTAGTATATCATCTTATGCCCATTATGGGCTATCTCATCCTGACCCCATTGCTCATAGCTCTTACACTTCTCTATATTGTGCCGAAGAAGTGGCCCGAGTTGAGGATTGCCAACCACCTCATCATCCATTTTGAGAGGGACGATGACGCGATAAACTGTCCCTTCAAGGGCTCTATCTGGTACGGTATCGGGATAATACCTCCTCTGCTCTTATCTCTAGCCAATATCATGCCCCTCAGGGTTGCGTGTGCAATAATAGCAGTACTCAGCGTTGGAGACTCTACTTCAACATGGTTCGGTAAATTCTTCGGCAGGATTAGGATAGGGCACAAGAGCCTGGAGGGTTTCCTTATATTCTTTGTATTCGGTTCCCTTTCTGTCCTTCTGTTCGTACAGAACTATCGGCTTGCATTAATCCTCGGTTTTGCTGGAGCGATACTTGAGTTCTTCACACCGATAGATGATAATTTCTTTATCCCTCTTGGCCTAACAATCCTCTACTGTACCCTGAATATAATTGCACCAAATCTAATATTGTAATATATCATTGCTTTAGGGGCCCGTAGCCTAGCGTGGATAGGGCGCCGGACTTCTAATCCGGCAAACAATGGAGAGGAAATCCGGAGATCGCGGGTTCAAATCCCGCCGGGTCCGTTCTTTTTCCTAAAAAGAAAGGTGCTTCAGATCCCGCCGGCGGCAAACCATTGCAGTTTGCATTCCCAAAAATTCAGTGCTATCGAAGATAGCACAAAGCGTGCACCGATTTCGCGGTGCTTCAGATCCCGCCGGGTCAGTTGTCGGAAATAGCCGATGGCTATCGAGCCATGTACGCTTACGCTATCGCTGATAACAGATTGCCATAAGATTAAAAAGTTAGGCACTACAACCAAGCTTTTCCTTCGAAAAGAGTGTGGCTAAGCGTAGCGCACGCCACACCCCGATGAAACCGGCAGTGACAGTTTCAGCGCTCATAAGTCTCATCACAGCGTGAGCTCAGATGACCCTCCTATCATCACCATAAATATTCTGGATTTCATCGAATTAAGGGCTTACTAAGGTGTCTTCTCGCTCTTGGAGGAACCTCATAAAATCCCAGTTTAAGCTTCCTTGGTACTTCCCTGAGAATGGCCGCCTCCTCTCCCAATCTCTTGCCGCACCTCCTGCACTTAAATCCTTTGTTTTTTCCGGCTGAGGTCATTCTCCTTCCGCAACACCTCGGTGGGGTCCTCTCATAGAACCTCTCCAATTTAAGGATCTGAATCTTTTCAAGGTTCAGTGTATTTGGGTATTTGCCGATTCCACCACAAACCATAATTTTATCCCCTTTATTTAATCTCCTGACTATATCTCTAAATCTTCCCGTCGGCTCATAGGCGGCACATGCTATCTCTCCATAATTGTCTGAAAACCCGAACAGGACGTGGCCCCCCTCTATGCTCTGTGGATTCACTGTTATTTTCCCCTTCAAGATCGCGCAGTCATATGGTTTTAACTCCGATATTTTCTTATGCCTTAGATGGGCATCTGTCCCCTGATTGGTCTCAAAGACCTGAATTCTCTCTATTTTTTCCATCGGCTTTATGAGTCTGAATGCCCTCTCCACCACCTCGGCCGTATTTCCACGAATTCCACAGAATACGGGATCGTATCCTTTTGGTGTAATTAATATCTGTCTTGTCTCTGGGTCGATATTGTCAAATGTCTCTGGATATGTTTTTTCATTCATCTCAAAAACCGAATCCCTATCGATCTTCTTCTCCTTTCCATAATTTCCCTTTGTTCTGTAGGCAATTAATTCATATGTTTTATCTGGAAGATCTGCCCCTACAGCTGCCAATGCCCCTATGATACCTCTACCATTATTGAATTTATGTGTTTCCGCTTTTATTGATTTTGCTATTTCTTCCGCCTCTTCTATCGTCACGAGCTCAGATACTGCTCTCCGATAAAAATCATTCAAAATTTTTCTATTTCTTCGATTTAGAGCTTCTATAAATACAACGCCTGGATTTGTTTTCTCGTCTTGGAGATATGCATGTTTTTTTACAGCCTTTAAAACAGCTTCTTTGATCTCTTCTGAATTTCCCTTTATATTCAGTGCCACGGCACCATTGCCACGTGTCTTGTAGGGAATGTTCGGGTTCAGCCTTATTAGTCTTGGGAGACCCACGGCATGTAACCTTTCCCACAGCAATGCGGCTAAATACGTAGTACACCCGCCCCTCAAAGAGTCTGTGTCATCAATCCCTATGAGCATTTTTATAGCCTCAACTTTATTAAGGAAGAAAATATTATGTATTAAATGCGTTATATGAAACACTAACACATGGAGATTTAGATCGTGTTTCATTTTTAACCTCTAAAGAGAATAGGATTATTATGAGGTCTCTAATTCTTGCCCTCTTGATTATTGCTCTAATCTGCGGTTGTGTTCATGAGGAGGGTAAAACAAGTGGCACTACTACAACAACCACTCTTGTTAAAACTGCCACAACGACTACAACTACAACAATCCAGACCAAGGTATCGGGGCCAGAAAATCTTGGCTCCTCCAGGATAAGAATTCCGGCTATAAATGAGAAGGGGGAGGGGGTTATCATAGAGCTCACGGTGGACGCGATCCCCGGTCAGGGGAGGATCCTAACGGATATAGACAATCTACTCTTCTGGGTAGATACTCAGTACTCCATAAGAACGGCAAGGGAGATAGCCTCCAATGTTACCAATTTAGATCTATCAAAGATGGATTTGATCTACACAATCTATGCTAATGCCTCGGTGGTTGGCGGTGAGTCTGCCGGGACTGCTATAACCATAGCAACCATAGCTGCCATCCAGAATAGAAGTCTAAATAACTCGGTAATAGCTACGGGGAAGATAAATCACGATGGAAGCATTGGTCCAGTCTCTGCAATTATAGAAAAGGCAAGGGCGGCCAAGAGAGAAAATGCGACCCTCTTCCTGGTTCCGTTATTACAGAGCAGAGAAGTGGTATATGAGACCAAAAAACACTGTGAAGAGATAGGCTGGACAGAATTCTGCACCATAGAACAGATCCCGAGGAAGATCAATGTGGAGGACGAAACCGGTATACGGGTCAGAGAGGTTGGAGATATCAGGGAGGCCATGAGGTATTTCTTCGGTTAATTTTATTTCACTCGATCCTGCTCCTCTCTGTAATCTCTCCGGCATAGTTCGTTAGCATCATCTCCCTCAGCCTCTCTGGCTTTTTCGTATGGCCCAGACACCACATCAATTTTACATACGCGGTTTCAGATAGCATGTCCTCGCACGGAATTACCCCGATGTCCTGCAGGATCCTTCCCGTGGAGTATACGTTCATATTAACCCTGCCGAAGATCGTCTGGGATGTCATCGCGATGAAGACTCCGCTATCTATCGCATCCTTGATTCTTTCAAATAATAGCTCGGACGTGTGCCCGAGACCGGTGCCCTCTATAACTATGCCATTATAGCCAAGTTCCACTAAATTATCGATCACCTCTGGGTTCAGCCCGGGGAAGTATTTCAGGAGAAAGACCCTCTCCTCCAGCTTTGTATCCAGTTTTAATTTATTGTCCGATTTTGGCTCTCTGAGAAATTCGATCCCCTTCATGGAAACCCTCCCCAATGGCCTTGAATTTACCGTCCGAAACGCATCCCTTCTACTGGTGTGCAGTTTCCTTACCCTGGTTCCCGGGTGTATCAACGAAAATGAATCGGATATTTCGCCGTGCATTACAACAACCACTTCAGAAAGATCTGCCTTAGATGCGACAATTGCCGAGTGTATCAGATTTAGGGGTGCATCACTGGAGCCCCTGTCTGAACTCCTCTGCGCCCCGGTAAGAACCACGGGGACGGGTGTTTTTAACATGAATGCTAATGCGGCTGATGTATAACCCATCGTGTCCGTTCCGTGGGTGATTACTATACCATCAACGCCCTTTTTTATCTCACTGGCCGTGGTTCTGGCAATTTTGATCCAATCTTCGGGGATGATGTTCTCCGAGAATTTGTTGAATATCTGCCTCCCCTGGATATTTGCTATCTCCTCAAGCTCGGGTACAGCGGATATCAGCTCCTCTGCCGAGAACGCCGAATGAACCCCTCCCGTTATGTAGTCAACCCTGGATGCTATAGTACCCCCCGTTGCCAGGATGGATATATCCCTCTTTGAAGGGTCTCTTTTATGCCTCTTCAGCCTGAACCTCTCCCTTTTTATCCGGGCCTCGATTTTTTTTATCTCTCTAATCCTATCCAGACTAATTCCGACATTGTAACCGGATTCCAGTTTTATTACCACATGCTTATCATCAGCTAATTCTGGTCTTTCCATTAAGATACCTGTGTATTTCCCATCCACGGTTTCTATCTCCACCTTGTCTCCTGGCTTATATCCCGGCATTCTCCAGGCTCTCCTTAAATTCTCTGACTAATTCATTATCGAAACCAACGAGGACGATTGTACTTAGATTTGATTCTTCTGTATCGAGAAATCTCTTTATCGTATTAATCATGCACTTTGCAGCATCTTCCTTTGCAACCCCTCCCACACCAGTTCCCATTCCCGGGAAGGCGATGGATCTTATGCCTAGGTTTTTAGCGCACTCTAACGCTCCATGGGTTGCCCTCTCCACGTTCTCTATGCTAATTTTCTGGGCGGGCATCTCCATCGTTGGGGCGTGTATTACAAACCTGGCCGGTAATTTTCCTGCGGTTGTTGCTATCGCCTCTCCTATCTTTATCGGGGCGTGTTCGATTGCCTCTCTCTCTATTTCATCGCCTCCCGTTTTTTTGATTGCCCCGGCAACACCCCCACCCATAGTACCCCTAGAGTTTGCCGGGTTTACAATAGCGTCCACCC
>QMZJ01000043.1 GCA_003663115.1 Candidatus Altarchaeales archaeon
AGGGTTACGATGCAAAGTACTCCATCCATGGAATATTAAGAGCATATCCATGGCAAATCCCGGCCAATGCCGTTGGATGGAACTCAACTGGAGTTGGAGCGCTGAGATTTAATTTGCACGTGCATAATAAAAGGTTCAGATTTATCATTTTGAGCAGTGTTTCAGAGCAGATTCTGAGCATTTTGATGGATTCTATCTGGAGATGGGGATAAAAGCTCATCTGAGGTGGTAAAACCCAGGTGGCGTGCGAAGTCAGGATAGTAACTAAAAAAAGGGAGGAGTTAAGGTTTTAAATGTTGAAATCTTATAGCTAAATAATTACGACAGTATAAGTTCTTCGTCTCAAAGAATGTAAATTGTAGTCCTCCCGAAAGAATAACATCAAACAATTAGATAAGATAAGTCAGATATAGATGAATGGAAAGAGTCAAGAGAGGAACTAAGGATCATCAAGAAATTGAAGGAATAACAAGAACGATAAATGAAATGCAACTTGGGACAGATGGGACCTATTGGGGAGGATCTAGTCTCTTTAGTGGTTATGGTTCTGGCTATAGCGACCCTCCTTATAGCTCTGAATACAATATACACGAGCTATGTTGTCAGGAATGCGGAGTTGGATATGTATAGAACGGCCTGGATAACGGCAGATAAACTATCAACGGAATGGGCCCATACCGATTCATCCAATGTCACGCACTCTCGCTTACTGGATCCGGATAAGATCTGTAAGAATTGCCCATCCCTTCCTGGATATGGATTAAATCTCACGGTTATAGATCTAAGAGAAAAGAAAAGACTCTGCTCCTGTGGATCTTCATTCTCAAATGAAACGAAAATAGCGAGAATTCCAGTAGCCCTGAGATTCGACTATACGAGTGTGCATCCCGGGGTTATTGAGCTTAGAATCTGGAGGAGATAATTCATGGAATCAGGAGACTCAGACCAAAACCCAGCAACAAACCAACTGTAATTGGTGGTAAGGCGGGAAGCACCACATCCTTCTTTCTGATCGTATAGAGGAATAGTGCTGTCAGGCCAATGCAACCGCCAAGGCTCGTGATTACCGAATTTACCAGGCCATACTCCCTCAGGAGAGATACAGAAAAGACCAGGGGGATCGTCAGATCGCCGGTTCCCAGGCCCAGGTGACGGTCTCCGACCGGGATCGCGACCATCATGGGGATTTTTCCTTTAACATTTTCTGCGAGGGTTACCATGTGTTTTGTCCCGAAAACGGCAATTATGTCGTATAAAGCCAAGATGAGCAAAAGTATAAATGAGGGCAATACATCGAGGGATGCACCGAGCCAGCTTCCAATTCCGGGTATGGTGAATACCAAAACCATGTTCATCAATAGTATATTTTCCCTTTTCCAGAGCCTCAGGGCAAAGAGAGTAACTGCCATCAGAATCCCGATTAGACCGAGAATATAGCTAAGTGTCAAAAGTAATCCCCCAATGATCGCCAGATTTATAAAAATCTTTATGATTAAGTCGAGTTTGAATTTTATGAATAATAAAAGTGCCGCCGTTGCGATTAAGATATAGATGAAGATCTGAGCAGATGATTCGACACTCTCCGGTTCCCGTACAACGCCAAGTTCGGGGTTTTCTTTGATCGTTTCAACCGCCCCTTTTTCGACCCAGAGACCCCCGGCGCCGATCCACAGACCCAGGCCCTGTACGAGGAGGTAGATCCCAATCACCAGAAATAGGGATTTTAGGTACTTCATCTTGCATTCATCCCTCGGTCAGCATATACCTGCCGTGTCTCGGTTCATATATGACTCCCTTCGTTTTTAATTCTATTAATATCTGCTCCGCCCTGAATCTGTCTATGCCTCTGGACTTTGCCTCTTCAATTATATCCTCGGAGGACGCCATTCCATCCCCGGATTCATTTATTAACTCCTGAATTATGGTCTCGATCACCCTTATTCTGTCCCTCGTTGACTTCGGATGATCTGTCACAATTCTATCGATATCTATCTGACCGGTTGATTCATCATATGCGATCTCCCTGAGGACGAAGTCTGTAAGTTTTATTGCTCTTTCTGCATCACTGACCGTTACGGTATCACTCAATCTAACCTTAGCCGATGCCTCCGCCAATCTAACCAGAGCCTCTAGTTGCCTGGGTGTTGCCTTGACGGTCTCTCCACCACTGGAACGCAGATTCACATAGTACTCCTTTATCTTCTCTGCAGCGTCATCCGAGAGTACCGGGTGTACATTCCTTCTCGAGTAGGCTATATACTTCCTAAGCAGATCCGTCGGGATCTCTGGTTCGAGTTCTTTCATCTCCTCCCCGGTTTTATGCATCTTTAGCATGTGATCAGCTATTTCTTTATCCAGTTCTTTATCCAAGACATCCCTGATTGGAAAGATTAAATCGAAGCGGCTTAACAGGGTCGGCGGGATGTCGAACTGTTCAGCCAATGGTTTATAAGGGTCAAACCTGCTGAATTTGGGATTTGATGCAGCCAGAACTGCAGTATTTGCCTTAAATCTGGCAACTATGCCCGCTTTTGCTACTGAGATGGTCTGCTGTTCAAGGGCTTCGTGCATCGCACTCCTGTCATCTGGACTCATCTTATCGAATTCATCAATGCACGCTATACCACCACCAGCCAGGACCAACGCCCCCGCCTTCAGGGTCCAGGCACCCTCTGCAAACTCATCGCGTTCTGCCGCTACGGTCAATCCCGCGCCTGTGGTGCCCTTACCGGTCACGTATATACTCTTGGGGGCTATCTGAGTGACGTATTGCAGGATCCTTGACTTTGCAACACCTGGCTCACCTATCAATAGGATATGCAGGTCTGGCCTTACGGTAGTACCGTCCGGTAGCTTCTTCCCCACCCTGCCGCCAAATAATTGAAGTGCAATGGCCTCCTTGATCTCCCTGTAGCCGTAGATCGATGGGGCGATCGAGTTAATAATCTTCTCATAGAGCTTCGGATCCTTTGACAGTTTCTTTATCTCCCTCTCTTCCTTTTTGGTAATTTCTAACTCTTCAAACTCCTTTTCAATACCCTCGATAAAATTAGCCTCATGGAATTTGTAATAAACGGAGCCCTTTTTCCTCGGCGGTAGTAATCTCATTATTCCCGTTTCAGTGATCTTATCCCCCGCGGTAGCCCTCCCGGTGAGGTCATCCTCCGCCCATATCTCTATCTGACGGGCCTCTTCCCCACCCTCCAATAATTCCAGGGGTTCTTGAATCTGTAGCCTTTGAACATCCGTCCATTCGGATTCATCCGGAACAAACCTGAAGTCTCTTCTCTTGCAATTTCTGCAGAACAATGGCTCCCTGAGGAATCTGGTTGGTTGTGGTTCATCGTGAGCTTCGCCGCATTTGTTACAGTAGAATCGCGCAACGGAGACCTTTGGCAGTATATCGGATACCCTGTTTACAACACCCTCGACCGCCATGAGCTTGCCTATGTAGTCGGAGGTTATTTCTCGAATCATCAGCGAGTACCCTTTTTCCTTTGGTAGGTTATGAAAGCGTACATGAAGCCTGGGATTCTCCACTATGGTTGGAATATTCATCCCGGACAAAACATCCTCAAATGCATTAATGACCTCGTCCGGATTCCGAATCAATTCCTCTGCCAGTCCGCGATCATACCTCTCCAATTCCTCATAATCAATAAGTAGAGATTTTTCTTCTGGATACAATTCGGCTATGCGATTAATCTCCTTTTTCTTTTTCTTCAAGAATCTCTCGATCTTTTCTTTCATTCTAAGGGGGGTTAATAATATGGAATCCTGATAAAAAATCGAATCTGGAGAAAAATTAAACTGGCATATACAGATTACCCCGCTTGATAACCAGTACCGGTTCCTCATATACTAAACTGGCAATTATCGATTCAGCTCTCTCCTTACTGACCCCGTATTTATCCATAAGGTAGTCTATCATCTGGTCTTCGGTCATAGACCCCTTAACAAACAATTTACTGAGTATATCCTGTGCACGCCGGTCTCTCGCACCCTCCAGGATATCTCCGAAATTGTCGGGGTCGATATATCGCTCGGCATAGGTTGCAAAGTCGAGTGCAACGTCTTTAGCTCTTTTAAAGAATTCGCGAACATCCCTCCTCTTGATAGATATATCCGCTCCCAAGAGGTAATCTGCCAGGTGGTTACCCTTCAGGAATGCATCGCACAATGGCTCAAGTCTGTACCTGAATAGGAATGGTGCATAATCAACGCGTTTAGCTAGATCGTGAATCACGTCCTCGGTCTTTACCTCTATCAATGCATTTATACTCTCAGAATACGTTATCTGTGGAGTTGATTTCGCAAATAGCAGCGTCTGTTTCACGTTTTTTGCATCCTCCCTGTTGATCTTTGGGGGGAAAAGATCTGGATCATAGACCAGGTTAATATCTGATGCTATGAATTTCGATCTCTTTAACTGATTGATCTCTTCGAGGTTTGAAATCAGATTCCAATCGATCTCGTTATTAGTCTGTATCCTTCTTGACAAGATCTCCGGGTTGTCAACAGACAGAAATCTATTCCACCGGAACTGTGTCGATAAGGTATCCAATGAACCTATGTTTACCTTTCTTATGAAATCCCGGAGTTGTTTTTTCATGGACGTGGTTATTGCCCCCGCACCTACCTTTCCCGGGAGATCCTCCGCCGATGTTCCCATATTTATTCCACAACCCACGTTCTCATCCGGAAAATAGATGGATCGCCTTTCTGACCCTATAAGGCTTGCTAAGAGTAGAATGGGTCCGTGTTCATATATCCTGGGCTCTCTGGAATAGATACATGAGAACATATCCTCAAAATTATCAAATGCTGGAGCACCAACTGCTCTGTATTGGATGGGGAGAAATTCGATTTCATCAACGAGAAAATGCTTCGTCGATTCTTTGTCCATATCCATGGATACCCTTCCAGTAACCCGTATGTTGGGTTTTGAGATCAGTTTTTCCCTACTGGTCAGCTCAGATGGGATACGACACCATATTTTCAACTGTTTCTTTTCCGGGGGTTTCAATCCAAGAAGCCTGTATTCCTCTTTCAGATCGAGATATCCCAGATATGAATCTGGGTTTCTGGAGGGCGAGGCATATTTGTAGATAAAAATTCCCTCTAATTCGAGTTTCCTTCCCCTGGGGGAATACCTAAATCTTCTGAATGGCTCCAGTCTGTGTTTCAGTGCCGGGAACCTGAAATCCTCCTCTCCCGAATAACGGTTAGAATAAGCATTCATTTCAACAGATCTTTATCTTCTTTCCAGATTTTATCGCACTCAACAGCATTCTTCCAGCTGCTGTATTTCTCTTTATCTTTATATTCCCCGAGCTATTAACCCTCGATCTGCAGATAAATTCCTCATCCGCAAATATTCTTACCTGCTCATCCCTGTATGCCCTTGATCTGAGGACTATCTGTTTTTTTGTAAGTGAAAAGCCCAATTCCTCTTGCTCCGTCCTCTTCTTCGATCTCTCCCCGAGGGGGATGAGCACCACCTCCTCACCATAGGAGTAGAGCTCATATTCCAGCTTTCCCGTTTCAAAGTCCCTGATCTCTATTACTGGCCTGGCGAGATCCGCCTCTCTCATTCCATGGGGGACCTTCACCACCATCTTAAGTTCATAGACCTCTTTGATCTCCCCCGCCTCTATGAAGATCACTGTATCCACAATATGTGGGATGACCCCCAATTCGACCCTTCCTATCAATCTTTGAATTGCTCCTATCGCCCTATTGGCATGAATTACCCCAACCATTCCAACGCCAGCTAAGCGCATGTCTGCAAATACCTCGAAATCCTTGGTTTTTCTCACCTCGTCAAATATTGTGTAATCCGGCCTGACCAGGACCAGAATATCGCCCGTATTCTCCATCGATCCCTCCAGGGGACCGTACTGCGTTATCACATCCGGAACCTGCAGATCTCTTGGGTGCTCCATCGTCTTTACAATCTTTCCCTTATTCAGATAGAATTCGGCCAGCGCCTGAACAAATGTGGTTTTACCCGCCCCTGGAGCCCCCGAAACAAATATACCCTCTGCCCGAGTCTCGAGTCTCTTTAACAGTTTTTTAGAAAGCCTATAATCAGATAACTTTGTCCTCGCCAACGGTTTAACTGCTGTTATCTCAAAGCCATCACTGAATGGGGGCCTTGTGATAACAATCCTGTATTCACCCAGTTGCAGAATTGTAACCCCTTTTTTCTCCAATTCGATCTCCCCGCGCGGATCCGAGTGACTGAACTCGACTATCTCCCTCGCGTAATCCTCTATATCCTCCCTCGAGAGCTTATCGGCGATCTTCACTAACTTGAAATCTCCAACGTGTCCCTTCTTGGCGAATACTGGTGTGTTTTCTTTAAGATGTACCGACATGGTCTCAGAATCGAAGAGATCAAAGATCCTCGGGTTTACCTCCCTTATCTTAGGTTCTATATACTCCACTTTGATACCCTTTACCTCAGAGACCAGTGCCTGTATCTTATCACTAGTTATAAGGGTTGCATCATTTTCCTCGGCCGTTTTTCTGATCAACTCATCGATTAACCCAATTTTTGCCCGCCTGATCTGCTCTGGTTTTATAGACTCACCGCAGAACCGCAGCGCAATCCTTCCCTTTGATCTCTCTGCCATCTTTCTGATAGAGGTTAATTCATCCAGGCCATCAAAGCCCGTCTCCCTCCCCCGATTGGCCTGATACTCGAGCTCAGAAACAACGGCTTCAGGGACTATCACCTCGACACCCTTATCCTCCAGTTCCCTCAGAACCTCGGATATCCTACCGTCAACGATGACGGATGTATCTGGCACAATTTTCATTTTATTCGACAATTGACGTTTTATATATAGGTATATTTATAGTAATAAAATGCAGATTTCTGTAGTATATTATAGGAATTGATTCTGAAAAGGATGAGACCCATGAAGGTACTTGCAAAGAACATTGCGGGGGAGATAACACTGTCCGATAACCCCGGGGCCGTTATGAAGAAGTGGCGTGAAATCTTCGGGATTAGACAGTGTGATATCGCAAAAAACCTGGGGGTATCCCCCTCGGTTATCTCGGACTATGAGTCCGGGCGCAGAGGATCCCCGGGGATCAAGTTTGTTAGGAGATTCATCAATACATTGATCTCAACGGATATTAAGAATGGCGATGGCGTGGTAAAAAAATTCTCGGCGAATTTTGAGCCAGGGGCAATTCTTGATATAAGAGAGTTTCTTGCTCCGGTTCCGGCTGAGGATATAGTAATGGCTGTTGATGGAGAAGTGATAGTGGGTGATGACCTGGAGATGATGGACCTATGGGGTTATACGGTAATAGATTCTATCAAGGCCATACTGGAGCTCTCCGAGAGGGAGCTCATGAGGTTATACGGCTCATCTGAGGAGCGCGCTTTAATATTCACCAAGGTTCATCTCGGTAGATCTCCCATGATAGCGATAAAGGTAACGCATCCAAAACCAAGGATCGTCGTACTACATGGACTTATGCCGAGGGAGGTAGATAAACTCGCCATAAAGATTGCGAAATTGGAGGGAATTCCATTAATTATTTCGAAGATTCGGTCGGAGGATGAATTGGTTGCCAGTCTAAGGGAATCGGTATCTTAAGAAAATGGCTGTTGGAATTGTGGGTTATGGTGTATACCTACCAAAATATAGGATAAAGACGGAGGAAATCGCGAGGGTTTGGGGGGCTGATAGTAAAAACGTAAGTAATTCCCTCCTCATCCATGAGAAAACGGTCCCGGCGATAGACGAAGATACTGCAACCATTTCTGTGGAGTGTGCGAGGAATGCCATTCAGCATGCCGGGATCAACCCTCGGGACATAGGAGCAATCTATGTCGGTTCCGAGTCCCATCCATACGCGGTGAAACCTACTGCAACTATAGTTGCCGCGGCCATTGATGCGGTCCCGGAGTTAACCGCAGCGGATTATGAGTTCGCGTGTAAGGCGGGAACGGCCGCGATACAGACGTCCATGGGTCTCGTGAGGTCTAAAATGATCAGATATGGACTGGCTATTGGCGCAGATACATCTCAGGGAAAGCCAGGGGATGCACTGGAATATACGGCATCTGCCGGTGGGGGGGCATATATCATCGGAACAAAGAGTCTAATTGCAGAGATTCATGATACATACTCATATACAACAGATACCCCAGATTTCTGGAGACGGGAGGGTCAGGAATTTCCCTCCCATGGAGCGAGGTTTACCGGGCAGCCAGCCTATTTCAAGCACGTTATAGAGGCAGCCAGGGGGATAATGAGTAGGAATAAACTAAAGCCAGATGACTTTGACCATGTCGTTTTTCACCAACCAAATGGAAAATTTCCTCTGAGGGCGGCAAAAACTATTGGTTTTGAGGAAAAGCAGGTAATGAAGGGCCTGGTTACCCCATATATAGGCAATACATACTCCGGTTCAACCCTCTTAGGATTAGCAAGAATCCTTGACGATGCTAATGAGGGTGAGATGATCCTGGCGGTTTCATATGGCTCCGGGGCGGGGAGTGATGCGTTCATCATAGAGGTTACAAAGGAAAACGAAAAGAGAAGAAATCCAAAACCATTACGGGATTTTATGGACAGAAAGGAGTACATAGATTATGCGACATATGCCAAATTTAAGAGCAAGATTAAGGGTGTGAGTTTGGAGAAACCATAAGGCAGTGACGCTTTGATGTGACGCAAAGGCTCGAAGATGTGTTGAATCAAAGATTCAGACACACACCCGACAAAGTCGGCCGTGTTCCAAAACTGCAAAGCAGTTTTGAGAACGCGCACCCGACAAAGTCGGTTATGCCCCACAGTAAATTTAACCATAAAACAAAAAATGAGCAGAAAGGTGGCGATCATCGGAATTGGAATGACGAGGTTCGGTGAACTCTGGGATAAGAGATACAGAGATCTGATTACAGAGGCAGGTGCCGATGCAATCAAGGATGCCGGGATTGAGGGGGAGGATATACAGGGTTTATACATAGGATCAATGTCCCCAGGCCTGTTTGCGGGTCAGGAGCACATCGGTGCCCTGGTTGCAGATTATAGTGGCCTTTCCGGAATTCCGGCAACGAGGATCGAGGCAGCCTGTGCCTCCGGGGGTTTGGCTCTGAGGGAGGCGTATCTAACGATTAAGTCGGGGGCCATGGACATAGTCATTGCGGGGGGCGTGGAGAAGATGACAGATGTTACCACATCATCCGCAATGATAGCCCTGATGGGCGCCGGGGACCAGGAATGGGAGGCGTTCAAAGGGGTTACATTTCCCAGTTTATATGCCTTGATGGCGAGAAGACATATGGTGGAGTATGGAACGACGATAGAACAGATATCCCAGGTTGCGGTAAAGAGTCATAACAACGCCAGCCTGAATCCATACGCCCAATTTCCATTTAAGGTGACATTG
>QMZJ01000044.1 GCA_003663115.1 Candidatus Altarchaeales archaeon
ATCCCGGCCAATGCCGTTGGATGGAACTCAACTGGAGTTGGAGCGCTGAGATTTAATTTGCACGTGCCTATTTATACTATTAAATCGATTCTTTAATATGGATGCTTTAACCATCGGGAACCTGTGGTTTCCCCTTTTTGTCGTCATCGCGCTTATCTTTACTGCCTTCCTCTTTTATTTTGTAAGGGTCGTGAGCCACTCAAGCAAGGGGTTCACTCGCTCGAGGATGTTCCTCAATACCGATCCGGTTATAAAGGTATTCTACCAGCTCTTTATAGGAGCGGCATTCGCGTACATACTCTTACTGATGTACTTCATAGATATGAAACAAAAAATATTATTTATCCTCGGCGAATTGACCCTTGGGCTTTCCCTTATTGGCTTTGCCTACCTGATAATGCCCCTGTTTCTGAGGCGCGGCAAGTGATTGATGATTAACTCCCGGAAAACTCTCTTAACCCTCATGGGCATATTCCTTGTTCTCTTCATAACCGGCTACATCTTTCTGGAATATCTCTCTGGATTTTTTGTTCTTCTCTCTGGGATTGTTCTCAGTCTTTTACTTTATCACTCGACTTTGACAGCTCAAGTTTCTCCCAAAATCAGTAGCTATAGAACCTATTTCCTCCCTTATCCCCTGCTAAGCCGACATACTAAAAAATTAGGCACTCTCGCAGGATGGTTGTTTTCACTGTAGATAAATCCAGAGTTGATAATAGATGGAACCCGGATTAAGATCTACAAGGAAGAAGAGACCGATTTCTCCCCATAAGGCCGGGAAATGCTATAGAAGGCTTTTTATGAACATGAGCGGCTGAAGAGCGGGCTTTATATCTGGAGACCGATCAAGCTTGGGGATCTTGAGGAGATATTCAAAGCCCTGAAGACCAAGGCGCCGGGCCGCGGTGAAAGAGGTTATGCCTACAGAGTTCAGGGGGTCTTAGAATACCTTAGCTGTGCAAGATGTCGATTTTGCAGTTTCAGGCCTAAAGAGTTGTCAGAGTTGAGTTCCTAAAGTTTCAATTAAATGAAGAAAGCCCAAGTATAATTAAATCCTGTACCCCTTAACCGTCTCTATGATCTCCCTCAGCTTATCCAGATCTTCCTCGGCGATTGTACCGGTGACGATGACATCTGCGCCATGCTCTATCTTGTCCCGTGCAGTTTTTCCGTCTCTGATTCCGCCACCGACGATTAAGGGTATATCCAGGGCTTCGTGAACCGCCATGATCATCTCATTGGGAATTGGTTTTTCTGCTCCAGAACCCGCCTCCAGGTATACGCAGTGCATTCCATAATATTGAGCAGTTAATGCATAGCTCAGAAGTCTATCTATGTCACCATCTCTGATCAAATCCAGGTCGGTGAGCTTTTCGATCGTGGTTTTCCTTTTGCCGGTACTTATCACGATGTACCCCATACCAATCGGGTGAAGACCAAATTTCCTGATCAACGGGGCTCCAGCTATCTGCTCCTCGATCAGGAATCTCCTTTTTCTGGAATTCAAGAGACACATAAAGAAGATGTAATCCGCAAATTCGGTTACGGCATTGGCCGAATTGGGGAATATGATAACCGGAAGATCTATTGCATCCTTGGTTGCGATCGTGGTTGCTTCAACTCTTTTTCTGTTTACCGTAGAGCCGCCTATCATTATCGCATCTGTACCATAAGAACTTGAGATATCTGCTATTTTAGCCGCCTTTTCTGGTTTCTGTTTGTCGGGGTCTATCAGAGTAAAGTGCAATTTTTCTTTTTTTTCATCCAGCCATTCCCTTATTACGTTCATTTTATAATCCCCGTAACCCTTGCGAGCTCTATAGCCTCTTCCTTGGATAGACCATCCCCAAGGATGGTATACCTGTCTCTTATTTTATTTGCCATCATCAGGGCCCTAATTATATATTTATCATCGATATTTAACTCCCTCGAATTTATGGGCGCACCAACGGTCTTCAGGGCATTTCTTACTTTCTCCCAATCTGTTCCATGGAGATATGCCATCATTATGGTGCCAACGCCACACTGTTCACCGTGCAGTGCCGGTTTCGGGCAGATCAGGTCTAATGCGTGGCTGAATTGATGCTCTGCCCCCGAGCAGGGTCTGCTAGAGCCAGCTATCCCCATTGCAACACCAGAGCTTATTAGGGCCTCAACTAAGATATCGATATGATTCTTGATCTTTTCGGCATTGTGCATGACTATCTGAGCACTCATCATCGATAAAGAGGCTGCATAGTCGCCATAATATTCGCCCTTTTTCTCGTGGGCTATCTTCCAGTCTAAGACGGCAGTATAATTTGAAATGGCATCCGCACATCCAGCCGCAGTTAATCTCGGAGGTGCCTTTCTGATTATTTCCGTATCTGCTAGGATTCCCAGAGCAGAATGTACCCTGATAGAGACAGGCTTTCTACCCCTCAGGGAGGCCTGTGGGGAGGTTATCCCGTCATGGGAGGCTGCTGTTGGCACACTGAGGAAAGGAATTTCTGTTTTATATGCACATATCTTCGTTATATCTATAACTCTCCCACCACCAACACCGACGAGGTAGCCAATGTTTTTCTCCCTTATTAAATCGATGGCAGATTGAATATCATGGTCTATTGACCCCCCAAGGATATAGATCTCAGAGCCCAGATCCGATCTAACCCTCTCACCGGCGATTTTAGCAGTAATTGGATCCGCAATTACCAGAGAATCTCCAACGAGAGCCAATTCACACACAAGATCCCCAATCCTCTCTATTGCGCCATCCCCCACGATTACCCTCCGGGGGAGCTCAATATCTTTCATCTTTAGATATTATGTGCGACAGATAAAATATATAACATGGAACTGACAAAAAAGGGGATAACTGAATATTGACAGAATTCCTCATTTCGATAATCAAAATTTAATAATGAAAGCCTAAATATTAGAATCAAGAAAATGGCGAAGAGATTGAATCTGCCGAGGCTCGAGGAGGAGGTTCAGAGATACTGGGACGAGAAGGCGATCTTTCGGGAATCTGTAGAATCAAAGAAATCTGGTAAGAAATTCTACTTCTGTCAGGGGCCTCCATTTACCTCCGGAAAGGCCCATATAGGACACGCATGGAATCACGCGATAAAGGATACCTTCCTCAGATATAAGGCAATGAGGGGTTACGATGTCTTCAGGAGGGCGGGTTGGGACATGCACGGCCTGCCGATAGAGGTAAAGGTAGAGGAGACTGTCATTGGAAGCAGGACCAAGAAGGAGATAGAGGAATACGGAATTGACAACTTTGTCGGGGAGTGTAAAAAATTCGCAATTCAGAACATGAATCGGATGACGAGGCAATTGAAAAGACTGGGGGTCTGGTTGGATTGGGAGGACCCCTACATGACCCTGGATAAGAGATACATGGAGGGGGTCTGGTTCGGAATAAAGAGGGCATACGAAAAAAACCTCCTCTATGAGGACGAACAGGTAATTCATTGGTGTCCAAGATGTGAGACGGCAATGGCTGGATATGAGGTAAGGGATGAATACAGGGACATTACAGATTTTTCGATCTATGTAAAGGCCAAATTAAAGGATAAGGACGAATTCATCCTCATCTGGACGACAACCCCCTGGACCCTGCCAGCAAATACGGCAATTGCGGTCCATCCGGATTTTGACTATGTGCGGGTTATGGTTGATAAGAATGTGTTAATACTGGCAAAGGAAAGACTGCATGTACTTAAAGAGGAATATGAGATCCTGGAGGAATTTAAGGGCAGGGAGCTGAACGGTCTGGAATATCTACCCATACTGGACATTCCCATACAAAGGGGTATTGAACACAGGGTGGTCATGGCCCCAGATCTCGTAACTTCTGAGGAGGGAACCGGTTGCGTCCATATAGCCCCGGGGCATGGGGAAGAGGACTTTGCGATTGGTAAGAGATACAGTCTACCATGCCTGTCGCCCGTTGACGACGGTGGAAGATTTACCACAGAACCCTACGAGGGAATATACATCAGGGATGCAAATTTAATCATTATCAACGACCTGAAGAAATCCAGAGCATTGTTCATGCAGGAGAAGATAACCCATTCGTATCCGCACTGCTGGAGGTGCAAAACCCCATTGATCTTGAGATCAACCAAACAGTGGTTTCTGGCTGTTTCAAAGATAAAGGATAAACTTCTGGAGAAAAACAGGGAGATCGACTGGGTCCCAGAGTGGATCGGCTCGGGGAGATTCGAGAACTGGTTAAAAAATGCAAGGGACTGGTGTATCTCGAGGCAGAGGTACTGGAATACCCCGTTACCCATCTGGCGCTGTGAGTGCGGTAACATAGAGGTTATAGGAACGATAGACGAGCTCCTCAGGAAATCGACTCAAAAACTGGATATGGAAACACTGGATCTGCATAGACCGTCTATCGATCGGGTAAAATTGAGATGTACCTGTGGAAGGGAGATGGAGAGGGTAAAAGACGTGCTGGATGTGTGGCTCGACTCAGGTTCTGCATCATGGGCGAACCTCGATTACCCCCATAGGAAAGACAGATTTGAGGAGTTGTTCCCATCGGATTTCATTACAGAGGGGTCCGATCAGACCAGGGGTTGGTTTTACTCGCTCTTGGTTTCATCTGTGATAGCCTTCGATAGAATCCCGTACAGGAGGGTTCTGTATCATGGCTTCACACTGGACGCAGAGGGCAGAAAGATGTCCAAATCCCTGGGAAATGTCGTGGATCCATCTGAGGTGATCGATAGATACGGAGCCGATGTTTTACGCTTCTATATGTTATGGGCAACGGTCCCCTGGGAGGACCTCAGATTTTCATGGGAGGGGATCGAAACGATAAACAGGTTCTTTAATATCCTCTGGAATGTTCACTCTTTTACAAGTACTTATATGAAGCTGGATAGATTCGACCCGAGTGGAGAATATTCAATAAAATTAGAAATTGAGGACAGGTGGCTATTGTCGAGATTTAATTCATTAATTAAAGAGGTAACAGATTCCCTGGAGAGTTTGAGACTTTATGAGGTGTGTAGATCGATCTATGATTTTTCACTGGAACTGAGCAGATGGTATATAAAGCTGATAAGGAACAGGGTCTGGATCGAGAAAGACGATCCAAGGAAGGTATCTGTCTATTATACCCTGCACGAGGTGCTTTCGGGATTGTTCACTATAATGGCGCCGATAACACCGCATTTCTCTGAGTATGTCTACAGAGAGCTTACTGGTAAGAAGAGTGTCCACCTGGTGGATTGGCCAGAGGTAAACGAGGAGCTGATAGATAAAGAGCTGGAGGAAGAGATGATCACCGCACAGAAAATTGCGGAGTGCGTTGCTTCGGCCCGTCAGGATGCGGGAATAAAGCTGAGGTGGCCCATTCCGAGGGTTATCGTTGCCCCGAAGGATGAGCTGAATATCGACCGGGTGAAGGACGTAATCTTAAGGGCAACTAATGCAAAGGAACTTGAGATTAAAGAGATAGAAAGAGAGATAATCGCGAAAATTAATTACCCCGTTCTGGGGCCCAAGGTCAGGGGTGAGATAGAGAAGATAGCTAAATTATTGGAACGGGAAGATGGTGCAAAAATAAAGAATGAGCTCAAGAGGAAGGGCAGATACAGACTGAATAAATTTGTATTAACCGAAGAGGATCTGATACTTGAGAGTAAATTGCCCGAGGACATCATAGCAAAGGAATTTGAAAAAGGGATTGTGTATATAGACTCAAAACTCGACAAAGAATTATTCTCCGAGGCAATGGCTCGCGAAATAATCAGGAGAATACAGGAGATGAGAAAAGAGCTCGATCTGGATGAGCTAAAACAGATAAAGGTTAACATTAAGTGTGAAGACGAATTTACAAAATATGTGAGAGACAATAAGAAATTTATTGAACACGAGACAAGAAGCAGGATCTCACTTGGTAAGGGCGAGGGCTTTAAGAAGAGATGGAACATAGAGGGAAATGTCGTTATTATATATATCAGATAGCATGTTTTAAAGCAATATTTTAAAACTGAATTCCATATATGAAAGATGAAGGGTTCAAAGGGATATAGACGGGGGACGAGAAACCTGAGGGTAAGATCCAGGGATAGAGGAAAGATAAAAATTAGAAGGTATCTGCAGGAATTCAAGGAGGGTGATCTTGTTTCAATATCGATAGACCCAAGGTATCAGGTAATACCCCACCCGAGGTTCAGGGGTAGAAGTGGGAGGGTTGTCGGCAGACAGGGCAGATGCTATTACGTTGAGATTAGAGATGGAAACAAAAGGAAAAGGCTATTGGTTGCCCCCGAACATCTAATTCCCCTTAGAACTATTTCTTGATTTAAAAATAGAAATCTATATCTATATTCAATTCTATCAAATTTCTATTTGTGTATAGATGGTATGAAGTAAGATGAAGGTTATAGACGAGAGGTATGTCTCCCTTTCTGAGGTTAAAAAGATCCTGGGGGATAAGGAGAAAAAATACTCCAAGGAAGGAAAGGAACTGCTATACGAGCAAAGACGTGCATTAGAGCATTCACGAAGATATGCAAAACTGAATATAAAGGATGTCAGGGAATTAAGAAAAAAATTGAGCGAACTGGACATGAATCTGACGGAAGAGCAGATCATCAAGATGTGTGACCTCCTTCCGGAAACCGTGGATGACGTTCGCGCGATATTTGCAAAGGAACGCTTCAGGTATAATGAGGAGGAAATCAAGAAGATACTGGATATCATTGCACAGTATCGTTAATGGGTGGTTGGAATGCATAGAGATGAGTACGTCAGGATACTCGATTATCTACCAAGGGGTAAGTCCGAGGTTCCTCCTCACAAAAGAAAACCGATCGCTCAGGCCGTTGGCGAGGATTTCTTCTCTTTACTTGAGATAGTCCCGAGAGCCAATGTTTCCCTCAAGACGGGGGAGAGAGTATACATCGGAGAGGGAACGAGGGATAAGGTAGATCACATCGAGAGGAGAATAAAGTATGACTGGCTCACCCCCAACGCAAAGGTGGAGTTAGAGCTTATACTGGCGGACATAATAAGGGATCATGAAGAGAAATTCATCAATTTCTATAATACCACGGGAACTATAAGTACGAGACTTCATAAGCTTGAGGTATTACCGAGAATTGGAAAAAGACACAGGGAGGACATACTCAGGGAGAGAGAGAAAATGCCCTTTAAGAGCTTCAAGGATATGCGTGATCGAGTAAAAAATATGCCAGATCCCGTCAAGGTGCTCGTGGACAAAATAATCCAAGAATTAAAGGGAGAGAGTAAGTATCAGTTCTTTGTTCCCCTGATAAGAGAGAGCGCGAAGGTTAGGAGATAATCTACTGAAAGCTTTTCTTGATATTACAGGCTCGTAGTCACCTCCCCTAATATACTCCGAATGGATTCTTTGATCGTGTACGCGGAGATTTCTTTGCCGTCTTTAGATCATAGATCGCCATGATCTTTAAAATGGTCTTCTGAGCACCGATTATCCTTATTAAGTCGGGATTAACAATTTTATCCTTTTATTTCTTAAGCTGTTTCTTGACATAGCTCACCAAACCCCCAGAATTAATCAGATTCAGTAAGAATGAGGGTAATGAAGGGAAACTGTATCTCTTTCCATTGACTTCAACAATCCCCTTCTCGAAATCCACTTCTACTTCATCTCCATCCTCTGCCTCAACATCGCACTCAACAACAGGCAACCCGATATTTATGGAATTTCTGTAGAAGATTCTGGCAAATGATTTCGCAATCACACACGATATTCCAGTCCCGATCAATGCTCTTGGGGCATGTTCCCTCGAAGAGCCACAGCCAAAGTTTTTCCCGGCAACAATGACATCCCCCTTCCTAACCTTCCTTGCAAACCCCGGTCTGACATTCTCAAAGGCGTGCTCTCCCAGCTCTTTCGGATCCCCGGTTACGAGATATTGAGCAGGGATTATCTGATCTGTATCTACATCATCTCCGAATTTCCAGACCCTGCCGCGAATTTTTTTTTGAATTTTCATCTTCTTGCACCTATCACAATTCATTTGGATCCGTAATCCTGCCCTTTATCGCAGATGCTGCTACAACGGCTGGGTTGGCTAAATAAACCCTCGAATCCTTGTGGCCCATCCTTCCTATAAAGTTTCTATTGGTTGAGGATATGCAAACCTCGCCCTTGGCAAGAACGCCCATATAACCACCAAGACATGCCCCACACGTCGGTCCGGAGACATAGGCATCTGCATCCATGAAGATTTTTATTAAACCTTCTTCCACTGCCTGCTCAAATATTCTCTTACTCGCCGGGACAACGATCATTCTAACATCTTCATGAATTTTCTTTCCCTTCAGGATCTCTGCCGCAATTCTCAGATCCTCGATTCTTCCATTGGTGCATGATCCGAGATAAGCCTGATCTATCTCTATATTTCCCAACTCCGATGCGGGGGCGGTATTCTCCGGGAGGGGGGGTTTTGCAACCGTCGGGACTATCTCTTCTGCGTTATATTCGAATTTTTCTGAGTAGATGGCATCTGGATCGGAATAAACCTCTCTGTAATCCCCTCTAACCCTCCCCTTCAGGTAGTCAAATACCTTCCCGTCTGGTGGGATGATGCCGGCTTTTCCACCCGCCTCTATAGCCATATTTGCTATAGTTATTCTGTCGGATAGCGATAATTTAGAGATTACAGAACCATAGAACTCCATTGTCTTGTAGAGAGAACCGGAGACACCTATATCGCCAATTATATGCAGGATTATATCCTTCCCCATCACATATCTATTGAGCTTCCCCTCCACGATGAATTTCTGCGTCTCCGGAACCTTAAACCAGAGCTTTCCGGTCGCCATTACGGCTGCCGCCTCGGTAGATCCTATCCCCGTGGCGAAAGAACCCAAGGCTCCATAACTGCAGGTGTGGGAATCTGCTCCCACTATCAATCTTCCGGGGGCTACAAAACCCTCCTCGATCATTAATTGATGACATATGCCACCCCTACCAACTTCGAAGTAGTTTTTGATTTTGTATTTCCTTACAAATTCTCGCATCGCCTTTGCCTGCTTCGCGGAAGCAATGTCTTTATTCGGAACATAGTGATCCGGGATCAGCACGACCCTGTTCTTTAAAGGTTCTGTCTGGAATTTCTCGAATACCTCAAATGCCGGAAGACCAGTTACATCGTTAAGCATGACATAGTCCACCCTCGCTTCAATGATCTCCCCGGGTTCTACCCTCTTTTTTCCCGATTTTTCGGCCAGAATTTTCTCTGATATGGTTGGCATTATAACTATTTTAGGTTTAGAAGGTTATAACACTCAGATCCTCCGGAGCAATTATCGAGGGAAATATTTTCCTCGCCTCCTCTATCCTTTCTTTTATATTCTCCTTTCTGCTGATATGTACCAGAGCCAGCCTTCTGGAATCTGATTCTCTGGCA
>QMZJ01000045.1 GCA_003663115.1 Candidatus Altarchaeales archaeon
GTGTTAACAGTTTGGGCCCGATGGGATCGAAATAAGTGTGAGAACCTACGGTTCTCCCCCTTATCAACCCACCTCTCCCTTAGCCTCCGGAAATTCTTTTTGGGAATCCAAACACTTTTCTAAAGGGTTTGGGCCCGATGGGATTCGAACCCACGACCACTCGATTATGAGTCGAGCGCTCCAACCAGACTGAGCTACGGGCCCTTGTATAATCCTTACAATTTCTTTGTCAAATCTCCAGATTGTACATATTTTTTGAATCAATATTCAATCGCCTCGGGCAGGACTTGAACCTGCGACCACCTGGTTTCTGTCTTTCTCCATCCGGTTGGGATGGGTCGATAAGGGCGAGTCTGGCACCCTTATGTTAACAGCCAGGCGCTCCACCAACTGAGCTACCGAGGCAAGCCTTTGATCTTGACATATTCAGTGTGGCTAAGCGCAACGCACGCCACACCTTAGTCGTCCGTTCGAATCAAAGATTCGAGGGACCCAAAACTGCTTTGCAGTTTTGTGGTCGGCTAACTCCGACCTGAGCTACCGGGGCAAGCCTTTGATGGTGGACAATATTATATGGTATTAAAGTCTAAAATTTCAAGAAATATAGGAATCGGGCTATTTCGCCCTTCTCCCCTTTGCCCTCAGACTGGGTCTGACCTTTTCGGCGCCCTTGCCCTTCTTTCTTAGACCTCGGCCCTTCTTTCCCGCGGGGGTCAATCCCCTGAAAACCCTGTGTTTGTGCTGGGGTTCACAGATCCAGTTTATGTCCTTGTCGTTCTTTATTGATGGATGGTTCGGGTCTGCAAAGACGACCTCGTACCACTTGTACTGTCCGTCCTCCCATAACCAGTAAGAGCCCAAAACCTCGAGATTCATGAATTTTCTCTGTGCCCTTTCTTCGGCAATGCGTTGAATTGACTTACTCGGCGTTATTTTTTTCACTCCCATACGCTTTGGCTTTCGACCGGAATCTGGACGGGGTTTTCTCATTCCGCCCCTCCTCACCCTGACTCTCGCTACCACGAAGCCCTGTTTTGCCTTATATCCGTATTGTCTCGCTTTGTCGATTCTTGTGGGTCTCTCAACTCTCACTACAGAAGGAGACTTTCTCCATTCCCGTTTTCTCTCAAGGATCAGATCTCTGAGATCCTTATTCTCTGGCTCTTTGATCTTCTTCTTTATACCCTTATATATCTCCTTTACATACTTGTAATAGCCCACAGGAATCACCCCTTGCGGATTCAAGGTCCTTACATCTCCATACGGGGTATGATAATATTGCTTAATATCTTATATTTTATGGTTAAAAACCAATTCATAACACGGGTGATTGGCAGTGCCTTGGAGGAGGATAGTGCGTTGGTTCAGGCGTATGTTTGGAAGGCGGAAGATTATAAGGTTGGGTTTTTACGGACCACCAAATGCGGGAAAAACCACATTGGCGAATAGAATTGCAATGGACTGGACGGGGGAACCCGTGGGCAAGGTATCCGAGATTCCCCATGAAACGAGAGAGGTACAGAAAAAGGAAAGAGTGGTGGTTCAGACGAAAGGTAAGAAATTGATTATGAACCTGCTGGACATGCCGGGAATTGCAACCAAGATCGATTACGAGGATTTTCTAAAACATGGTCTATCCATAGATGATGCCCAACAAAGGGCGAAGGAAGCGACGAGGGGAGTTATAGAGGCCATAAAATGGCTCGAAAACGTAGACACAGCTCTAGTTGTTATGGATTCAACGAAGGATCCCTATACTCAGGTTAATATAACGATAATTGGGAACCTCGAAGCGAGGAATATACCCGTAATCATTGTGGCAAATAAAGTAGATCTCAAGGATGCAAAACCCGAACGGATCCAAGATGCCTTTCCTCAACACCCCGTGGTCAAGGTATCTGGACTGAAAGGCAAAAATATCGACAGCCTGTATGAAGCAATAGCAGAACATTCGAGGTAATAGGATGGGAATAGAGATAGAGTTCATATCCTCTGAGATGCTGGATGATAAGAACGAGAATGAAAAGATGAGATTTATCCTCGAGAAGATAAAGAAGAATAAAATCTTGGTGATCGAAGAGAGTCTATCCTCACTGGAGGAAACCCACTTGATAGAGGAGACCATGTCTCAGATAGATGAGAAATTTTCGGGTATTGAGGTCTCCACATTGAAGGAAAGAACGAGCGGGGGGATAAGGGACAGATTGATCAGATTTCTTGGGGGTAGAACCGGTGGTTTAACCGTCATAGGCCCATCAAGGTTAATAAAAAAGGTAAAGAAGGAACCTCAAAAGATCCTACTTCTCGCCGAGAAGAAGAAATAGAAGATGCCCCACAAATGCGCACGATGCGGTAAGATTTATGAGGATAATGCGCCGGAATTGATGAATGGGTGCACGTGTGGAGCCAGAGTCTTTTTATTTTTAAGACAAAGAGAGGGAAGGACAAAGGAGGAGACAATAGAAAAGCTAAAGAGGCAGGAATTAGAAGAGAGTGACCTTGAATGGCTGGACAAGAGACTTGGTAGGGAACTGGGAGAATCTGATAAAACAATTCATTTGGATGTCGAAAACCTGTTGAGATTGGAGAGGGGAAAATACAGGCTGGATATTGCCTCATTAATGAAGGGCGACCCGTTGGTTATTAAGGTTAGAAATGGAGTCTATTATATAGACCTTCCATATTCAATGAGAAAGAAGAAACAAGCTAAAAATGTCGGTACATCCGATCGAGAGCAGGTATGGGAGATCCGAGGTAAGAGAGATATTTGACGAGGAGTACAGGCTGCAGAAGATGCTGGACGTTGAGGCGGCACTGGCGAGGGCTCAGGGAAGGGTCGGGGACATACCTCCGAGTGCCGCAGATGATATCTCGAAAAAGGCGAATATAAGATATGTAAAAATACAGAGGGTTAAGGAGATCGAGAGGGAGATTCACCACGACGTAATGGCAATGGTAAAGGCACTGACAGAAGTGTGTGGCGATTCGGGAAGATACGTACATTTGGGAGCTACAAGCAACGATATTTCGGATACCGCACTGGCACTACAGCTTAAGAAATTTTTGCAATTTCTCCTCGAGGATCTCGATAGATTGAAGAGTGTACTGATAGATCTGGCAAAGAAGCACAAGCATGTGGTTTGTATCGGGAGAACCCACGGTCAGCATTCAATACCAACTACCTATGGTCTAAAATTTGCGATCTGGTTGTGTGAGATTCAGAGGGGTATTGACAGGATAAACGAATGTAAAAAGAGGATCCTGGTTGGACAGATGACCGGTGCGGTTGGAACACAGGCGGCCCTGGGAAGAAATGGCATGAGGATACAGAGACTCATCATGAAGGACCTGGGTTTGGAACCAGTTCTAGTTTCAAACCAGGTAATTCAGAGGGACAGACACTCCGAGTTTCTTCTCCATCTGGCACTGATTGCGGAATCACTGAATAAGATAGCAACGGAGATAAGAAATCTGCAGAGAACAGAAATTGCTGAGGTCTCGGAGAGATTTAGAGAGAAACAGGTGGGCTCATCGACCATGCCACACAAGAGAAACCCCATATATGCCGAGAGAATCTGTGGTTTAGCCAGGGTAATTAAGGCGAATGCAATTGCGTCTCTCGAAAATATCCCATTATGGCACGAGCGAGACCTGACGAATTCGTCCTGCGAACGCATTATTATCCCGGAATCCTGCATTCTGATTGATTATATACTGAACCTTACCATCGATCTGCTGAAAAATCTGGTCTTCGATTATGATAAGATAGAGAAAAATCTCAGCCTGTCTCAGGGTAGAATTATGGCAGAATCCGTCATGATGCTCCTGGTGGAAAAGGGGATGAGTCGTCAGGAAGCTCATGAATTGATGAGGACCTGTGCAATGAAGAGTTATGAAAAGAGGATTCCATTTAGAGATGTCTTAGTCAAGAATTCCAAGGTTCTCAAATATGTAACGGCAGACGAACTCGACTCGGCCCTAGATCCCGAGAGATATACTGGAACTGCAGTTCAGCAGGTTGATATGGTTTTGAGAAATCTGGGCTATATTCACAAGATATAGATCCCCTTACCTATCTTCAGGATGTCGATCTCCTGACCTGGCTCCAGACCCAGTGTTTCGTTTTTTAGTTCATATGTTTTATTATCTTTCAAATCCAAAACCTGGACCCCCCCTGGGGAGACCATGGTAACAACCCCCTCTCTAAGATCAGATCTCTTGGCAATGGGCTTATATCCTCTGAGGTTTGATATGGGAATTGTCTTTCGTTTTTTATTAACAATATTTCTACAGATACTTCTCTTTCCCCGTCTCAGAACCTGGATGATATCTCCACCATATCTAAGAAAATCGCCCTCTTCAAAGTCGGGTTCTTCTATCGATATCGATATTCTATATACATTTTTACCGTTCTTCTTTCCGACGAGCTTCGAGGATTCCCTTATCTGGAAACCAAGGTCGTCAAATCTCCTCCTTAACTGTCTGGCATATCCCGAAGAGATTACATAGAGGTCAAATCCACCCCTGACCCTTTTTATTT
This sequence comes from Candidatus Altarchaeales archaeon, assembly GCA_003663115.1. Lineage (GTDB taxonomy): Archaea > Altiarchaeota > Altiarchaeia > IMC4 > QMZM01 > QMZJ01. The sequence continues at coordinate 4,541 of QMZJ01000045.1, forward strand.
TCGATATAAATCTGGGGTTCAGATCCAGATCGGTCACCGGTTTTTTTGTTCTGAATTGGATTACGGCCTCATAATAATCAGAGCTCAGTTTACTGCATTCTGGGCATTCCCTCCTCTCTATCTCTATACTCGTATCAAATTTTTTTCTAAATTCTCTTCCCCCGTAAAGCCCGGAGACCCAGATCTCCAGATCAATTCTACTGCCCCTAAACCTCGGCAATACCCGCATGCCCTTTAATCTTATCTCCGAGGGAACTATGAGGTTCTTCTCAACGATTCTCTCGATGGAATCTGTTATCTTCCTGGACCAGCGTCCCCGATAGAGGTAATTCCCGCAGGTACAGAGAGAGAGTTTGATATCTCTCAGCTTTACGGGATTTTCCTCCAAAAAGCAATCTATGCACAAACCATAGCTTTTTCTACCACATCTCGGACAGAGCATCTTCGTATTTTAAGTTATATTCCATTATTATAATTCATTATATTTACGAGATAAAATGGCCAGGGTTAAGTCGGAGTCGAAGAAGAGAATACTGATCAAGGAGAACAGGAGGAGGAAAAGGGCCCCGATCTGGGTTTTTGCAAAGACGAATAGAAGGGTGAGGGACAGCCCGAAATCGAACAGAAACTGGAGACGAGATAAGATATTCTAATTTTTTATTGCCTGTTATGGTTCTTTATGTATTTATACGCTGAGAGCGCTGCAATACATCCCTCACCAACCGCAGTGGATATCTGCATTATCCCCCCGGTTACGTCTCCGGCGGCAAAAACCCCGGATATGTTCGTTTCCTGATCTTTATTGACCACTATATGGCCTTTATCATCGACCTCTACCCCCCCACCCTTCGCCATGAGGGTACTCGGAACCGATCCTATTGAAATAAAGACGCCATCCACATCAAGTTTTTTTATCTCACCTGTTTTAACATTTCTGATCGAGATTGAATCAACAAATTCATTTCCATTAATTTCCTCCACCACCGTATCGAGGATTAATTCCACCCCCCGTTCAAGTAGTTTTTTCTGCCTTACCTCCTCGGCCCTTAGGTGTTCCCTTCTGTGTATGAGATAGGTTTTCTTTGCCACCTCGGACAGGTAGAGAGCATCATTAACTGCGCCATCACCCCCACCAATTACGGCGACAGTTCTATCTTTAAAGAATGGGGCATCACATGTGGCACAGTAACTAACGCCTTTGCCCGCAAATTTCTCCTCGCCCTTAATCCCCAATTTCTTATGTGTTCTCCCCGTTGCAATAATTACCGCTTTTCCTCTGTATTGGTTTTCCCTCGTAATTACCGTCTTTATCTCCCCGTTTAGGTCCATCCCCGTTACCTCGCCCATTACGATCTCGACCCCGAGATCTCTTGCCTGATTTCCCATTTTTTCTGCGAGATCCCTTCCGGAGATACAGTCAAATCCCGGATAATTCTCTACATCCTTTGCTAAAAGAATCTGCCCACCCACAGCGGTTTTCTCTATTATTAGGGTCTTCAGGGCCCTTCTAACCGCGTAAATACCGGCCGTAAGCCCGGCGGGTCCCGCACCTATGATGATGACATCATACATTTTCTCTGTATCGTAATACCGAGCGACATCGGGAATAATTTATTATGTGAATTGAGATAAAAATTTCAAAATATCTCATCTATCAGCTCTAGATACATCGCATCACTCCAGGCCTGGGCGCCGCAGCCCTGCGCCTTTTGCTCAGATGCGGAGCTTATCTCGGAGTGATGCCCGATCATCCCACGCCACAGAATATCCTCCGTTGATGCCTTAACTATCTTGTCTATATATCTCCTGAATCTGACCTTATCTATCCTGTACATAACCAGTGCGGCGAGATTATTCAGAAAATACCAGGAATCCCCCCTGTGATAACTCCTCGGGTCCTCGCCGGTACTGTGGCTAAAAAAGAGCGGATTTTCCTTGTCTATCGAGGCCAATCCACCCCATTCGCACCACAATCTTGGCAGGATGTTTTCGAAGCATTTTATCCATTCTTCCCTACTTAATAATTCTGGATAAACATAGGCCGCAATAAATACATTCGGTCTGATTGTGGGGTCATCCAGACCGTCCTTTAAGATTCCATTATCCCAGAATTTTTCCCTCACCTTCTCTCTTAACATCTCTTCAAGGAGGGAAAACCTTTCATTCTTGGTCAGCCTGTAGGCCAATTTATACATGCTCAGGAGCAAAGATTGAATCTCAATTCTCGCACCCTCCCTCCCATTATCATTGAAAAACGTGTCCATCCACGTTTCCCCTGCTCTATTAAAGATCAAAAGGTCTTTGACATAATTCTCATTGAGCCTGCCTATACACTCCATAAGTCTCTCCCGTATAAACTTTCTCTCTTCATTACTGAATATTTCCAATGATTCATCTATCCTCTTAAAAAGCCAACCAACGGCATCCGCACTACCTGAACTCGAATCTATGTCTGACAGTATATTTGGAATCCTCCCGTCGTCCGCCAGATGGTTTAGATCCCTCAGGAGTATCTTTCTCTTCATCTCTCTGTCCAGATTCTTGAGAGATATAAGCTCATCCCTTGTCCAATACTGGAAAAACCACGGAAATCCGGCGATTATTCCATCCGGTGTGGTTAATTGATCCAAGGAGTTAATACAACATTTATATGCAAGATCAATTTCATCTGGTTTGAAACCCCTGTTTTTAATTAGATCCCTCACATATTCTTCTTGCTCTCTCTTAATTTTTTCCAGGTTGTTGAAAACATACTCTGATTCATTAGTTGCAGTCTCTTTATCATCGGAGAAAGATATGACAATCCCCTTAGATTTTAGTTTTAATGCACAATAGACTGACATCTCAAATGGTGGAGAATTTCTATCCCTGTCTCTTTCATAATACACGGATTTAAATTTATCTATTTCCTCATATTCCAGCCCCTCGGGTTTGATTGCAACGAAGAATTCGTCATCCCCCCTTATACATTTTACTGTTATCCCGCCTTCATCTTCAATCTCATACAAGGTCTTATCATCGGTATCATAAGATTGCCTTACATCCAGATAAATTCTGATCCAATCCTCCCTTTTCAATTCATACGAGATCGAATTAAGACCATGAGGCATGAAAAAGGTCTCAGAATTTTTAGAAGAACATCTCTCGATGCAATACAACCTATTTATTATCCTCTTTATATCTCCATTTAGAGCGATGTCAGCAATAACCCTGTAAACCCTATCATTGAGCCGGAAGAATACACCCTCGTATCTGCTTCTTTTTCCACTGGAGAGGTAGATATAGCCGGAGTTCTTATTCCCCAGGAGAAAGGCAACATCCTCCTCTATCTCTTTAGAAACAGTACCCTTATCTGTTTTGTGAAGAACCTGCATCTTTATGAATATACCCTCTCGATAGCTAATTTATGAGCTTTTATATAGTTGGGAATTAATATCTCCCAGTCTACCAAGGATGCCAATCTCTTCGCCTCTATCTTGTTTCTGATCCTCTCCTCCTTGGTGAACGTACTGAATCTATAGATGGTCCTGAATAGGTTATCTACCTTCTCTTCCATACTCTTGCCGAACATCTTAACTATGAATACCCCGATATCCTCCCCCTCTGACTCCCGAGCGATATACCTCCCAAAGCCACTAAAATCGGTGGTAACTGATGCGACGCTCAGCGCAGCAGTCTCTAAGGGGGTGTAACCCCACGGTTCATAATATGACGGGAAAACCCCCAGGTGTGACCCTATAACCGATTCATCATAATTCAGATCCAGTAGATTATCTGCCCCGGTGAGGTATATTGGATAGAATATCACCTTTACTCTGTCCTCCTTTCTATTAAGCAAACCATTCTCCTTGAAACCTTGAATTATCGGGTCTTCTTCCTCGTTTTTAAGGTCATGGGTACACAGTGGTGGATCGCCCTCCATCAGAAACCTGAGAACCTTCTTCTTTGTCTGATATAGAAAATCACTTTTGAATAATCTGCTTTCCGAGATCGGCTTTTGCGATATGAGACTTAAAATGATATTCTTCTTTATCTCATCTATATTGTCATCAATGGACTGCCATATATCCATATAATAGGCTCTCGCCCGGGATAACTCGGGTTTGATTCTTATCACATCCCCGGGAATCCAGAAAAATGCCACGATAGTCTTTCTTGATCTTTCTTTCTTTAGCTTTTCATTCAGTTTACCTAGGGCCTTTATGAATATATCTATACCCTTGTTGTGGAATTCATATCTACCGGAGATAAAATATATTAATGTATCCTCTAGGTCGAAGGAATAATAGGGAAAGAAGTAATACTGTAAAAAATTTTTTATCTTTTCCCTGTAACGCCTGTGTTTTATCGCGGCCTCATCCAGGGTTGGGTGGTTTTTCATATCGAGCCCATTGAAGAGTAAAAGATCGGGTCTCCTATCCAGAAAATGTTCCGTTTCAATGGCGGTTATCTCACTGACCGTTGTGAAAACATCACATATCTTTGCGGATACCCTTTCCACCTGATACTTAGCCTTAACATGCCATTTACGGGCCTCCTCCTCCGGATCTATCTTCTCGAGGATATTGTATAAATCGACATTGTTTCCGGCCAGGGTTCTTCCGAGTACGGTCGCGTGGGTGGTAAAAACCTTGGCTATCTTTATCCTTTTCATATCCAGATAGAGGATGGCACCGCAGCTCA